>NZ_JAUBPW010000075.1:0-33268 GCF_036700965.1 Microcoleus sp. Pol8_D6
AAATCTTTTTTACGAAGTTTTGTTCCAACTACCACATCAATGGTTGATAAAATTATTGCAGTTGCCCTCAAGTTAATTAACCCTAAACATTTAAGAAATTGGTTTGCTAATTGCTGCTACTGTACCTCATAACAGCGGGAAACGCTGTAAAAAGCCCGCGGATTCATTCCTTCCCAGGCTGAGGACGGGATCAATCTAAAATCTAAAATCTAAAATTGGTTGACTCGCCCTCGATCGGGTAGGGCGCGCCATGCTCCCGCACCACAGCGGTGGGGGAACGCGCACCCGAAAGAGGGGAGTTATTAGCTAAAATAGGGTTAGCAATAATTTTTTTCAGCGCTAGGGCTAATCATTCATAGGGGCAATTTGATGCAAGAACAGTTGATGGAAGCGATCGCACCTTACCGTGATCGCGTAGATTATCTAGAAGTTCGCCTCGAACAAAGCGAGTCAACTGCGATTAGTTTTCGCGGCCCTCAGTTAGATGCTGTCAACCGCAGTTTTAGTCTCGCCGGCGGCATCCGCGCCTGTCACAAAGGTGGCTGGAGTTTTGTAACTTTTAACGGTTTAGATGAGTTAAAAGACCGCATTGAAGAAGCTGTAGTGCAGTCTCGTTTGGTTGGCAGCGAAAAAACTTTACTAGCAGATGTCACCCCGATCCAAGATTATGTAGCGGTGGAATTGGGCTGCGACCCGCGCTCTATTACTCTAGCCGAAAAGCGGAAATTGCTCGAATCTTACAACCAGTTGCTGTTAGATTATGACCCGCGAATTCAGACGACAATCGCAGGTTACAGCGATAGATTTGGGATTACTTATTTTGTGAATTCTCAAGGTACTTGCATCGCTCAAGAGCGCTTGGACGTGACGGGGCGTTTCGGGGCGATCGCCCGTGGGGAGGGTGGTGTCGTCCGCCAAGGGTTTGAGTCGATTCACTCGCGATCGGATTACGATGTGTTGACAAATATTGAAGATCGTGTTAAGAGTGCTGCCGTTCGAGCTGTAGGCCAACTAGAGGCAAAATCGGTGAAAGGCGGTCAGTATCCGGTGATTTTAGACCCTTATTTGTCGGGGGTTTTTATTCACGAAGCTTTCGGGCATTTGTCGGAAGCAGACGGCATTTACGAAAACCCAAAAATGCAGGAATTGTTGACTTTGGGCAAGCCTGTGGCGATCGAACAATTAAATGTAATTGACGACGCAACTGTGCCGGGATTACCGGGAACTTTAAAATATGACGACGAAGGCGTGCCGGCTCAGTGCAAGCATTTAATTAAAAATGGAGTTTTAGCGGCTCGAATGCACAATCGCGAGACTGCGGGCAAAATGGGCGAAAGTCCGACGGGAAATGCCCGAGCTCTGAGTGCTACTTTTATGCCTTTGGTGCGGATGACTAATACTGCGATCGAGTCTGGCGAACATTCTTTTGACGAAATGGTTGCGGACATTGACGAAGGAGTTTATGCAGTGCGGATGTTGGGAGGACAAACCAACGGCGAAATGTTTACCTTTGCGGCGGCTCAAGGATTCATGATTCGCGACGGCAAATTAGCCGAACCGGTGAGCGATGTCACTTTAAGCGGCAATGTATTTCAGACTTTAAAGGATATTGAGTCTATAGGAAACGACTCGGTTTATGCTTACGGCGGTTGCGGTAAAGGCGGCCAAAGCGGTTTGCCAGTAAGCGTCGGCGGTCCCCATTTGCGGATTAAAAATGTCGTCGTCGGAGGAAGGTAATCATTAGTCATTAGTCATTAATTATTAGTTAAAAACTTACGCAATTGGCACATGGTGAAGGCACGATCGCGCCCTCACGCCTTCACCATGTGCCAGTGCGGGACACTGACAAGTTGACAAACCACTGAAAATCTATTATTGAGGGCTTCAGCGAGGTCGTTCGGTGTTTGGGAGACTTCAGAAATTACAGAGAAATTGGGGAAGTGCGATCGCGATTATAGACTTTACCAGGTTTTCCCCTAATTTTTTGTTTAATTCCCCTTAAGTTTCTTTCATCTCTACCCGATTATTCTGCCTAATGGGAATCTCAATCACAAATTATGCACCCGGTTCTGTTGGCTGTGATAAACACTTCAAATCTCCGCCACGCTTCTCCACCACAATCTGATAGGTAATCAGATCATCCCAAACCAGTGTCTTGACCCGCAGGTTCAGTTGTAAAGAAAGGACTAAATAAATGGGTTCTTACCTCGCTTGTTATTCCCAGCCCATTGTCTTTCACACCGATTCTTACCCTATCCTAATTCAGCATAGAAGTACAAATCGTAATCGTACTATGGTCATTTTTAATTTGCTCCGAGGTGCGTTTTTGGTCATAGCAATTCAAGGCATGAATCGCATTGCTCAGCAAATTCATAAATATCTGATTCAACTTACCGACATAACATTCTATTTTTGGCAAATCTTTTTGGGACGAGGCGCACTCTACAGATAGAGTTTGTGCGTACAGGAGTGTTCCTTCTTTCTTCTTCCTTCTCAATAAAAAATCCCGGTTTCTTGAAGAAACCGGGATTTTTCCTACCAACTAAGAGAGGAGTCAAAACTTCACAGGTAGCGGTTGCCGGAATTCTGCATTTCTCGCACAACCCTCTAAACCAAACTACGGGCAAATTCTAGTTGCAGCTTCTTTAAAGCTGTCTCATTTCCTCTTCAAGCACCCGAACCAAATCTTGATTGCCACTGGATCTCGCTACTTCTATGCGGTGCATCAGTTGCTTGTGAATGTTAGCGCGGTGGGTTTCTGCTACTTTTTTTACGTTTTGACGATTTGTGTTCATGGTGGACGTTCCTTATATTAAATTTGGTGTACCTGCTACTTCTCTAATATAGCGCTAAATTCCAAAAAGTATCTAAATTTACAAAAAATTTACAGTTGTTGACCGATAGACAAAACTCCTGTATAAGATTGGTCATAAGTCAATAGCGATATCTTGACAATCAGGAGTCATTAGTCAGTAGTCATTAGGCCGATGCCCGATGCCCGATGCCCGATGCCCGATGCCCGATGCCCAACATTTACATTTAGTCAAGCGGTGCGCGGTACGTACCCAACGTTTACTCAAAACTCAAAACTTGCTTCAGGGCCTCTACCAACTGCTGAAGGTGTGCGAGCTCGTGAGTTGCCATCAGCGAAATCCGAATTCGACTCACGCTTACAGTCGGAGGCCTAATTGCCGGAGCAAAAATACCCATCTCCTTGAGTTTGCTGCCGACTGTTAAAGCCGAGGCTGCATCTTTTAACGGAAGACTGAAAATTGGGGAGAGGGAATTGCTAATTGGTAATTGGTGATTGGTAATAGCGCAATATTTAAAAGTTTCGATATTTTGTCGCAACCGAACTCGGCGTTCTGGTTCTTGCTGTACAATTCTCACAGCTTCCAAAGCAGCCGCCGCATCAGCAGGCGTCAATGCTGTAGTATAAATCCAACTCGGAGCTCGATTACGCAGAAAATCAATTAAAGCAGCAGAGCCCGCAACGTAACCACCTAAACTTCCCAAAGCTTTGCTGAGTGTCCCCATTTGAATCAGTGGTGTTCCCGTACACCCGAAATGTTCTGCACAACCGGCACCGCTAGCACCGAAAACTCCTGTAGCGTGAGCTTCATCTACTAATACCATGCAGTTAAAGGTTTCGGCCACAGCCAACAACTGTGGCAGCGGACACAAGTCCCCATCCATGCTAAAAACGCTATCGGTAATAATTAAACACTTGCGGTATCTCGCGCGATTTTGCTCTAACTTTGCCGTTAAATCCTCAAGATTGCAGTGACTGTACTCTATGGCAGTTGCACCGCTGAGTGTGGCTCCGTTTTTCAGGCTCGAATGGTTGTACTTGTCAGATAATATCAAATCGCGCTTGCCGACAACGGATGCGATCGCCCCTAGATTCGCCAAATATCCCGAACTGAATACTAAAGCATCTTCAGTTCGTTTTAAATTAGCAATAGCTTGCTCTAGCTGTCGGTGCAAATCGCGGTGTCCGCTGACCAACCTCGAACCCGTCGCACCCGTACCCAATTCCTTAGTTGCAGCCATAGCAGCTTGAATTAATCTGTCATCGCCGGCAAGTCCGAGATAATCGTTGCTGGCAAAGTTAATCAGGCTGTGGCCTGATAACTTTACCACAGGCCCAGGGGAACTTTCGATCGATTGTGGCGATCGATACCAATCGGCACGGCGAACTGTGTCCAGGGCCTTCTCTATCCAAGCGTAAGGGTCTGCGTTCATATTGGAAAGCGATCGGGTAATACGTTATATTAGCTGGTGATCAGTTCCTCCCTATCACAGAAGCATATGCCACTCACTAAAAAATACAGATTAGTCACCCGCAGCGATTTTGACGGTCTTGTCTGTGCCGTTTTGCTCAAAGAACTCGATATGATCGACGAGATTAAATTCGTGCATCCTAAAGATATGCAGGATGGGAAAATCGAAATAACAAATAACGATATTAGCACCAATTTACCTTATGTTGATGGAGTTCATCTAGCTTTCGATCACCATTTCAGCGAAACTCTTAGACACGAGAAAATCAAAATTAACCACATCATCGATCCCTATGCAGCTTCAGCAGCTAGGGTACTGTACAAATATTATGGAGGCCAAGCAAAGTTTCCTGATATTTCTGAGGCAATGATGGCAGCCGTTGACAAATCAGATTCCGCTCAATTTGCCCAAGAAGAGGTTCTGCATCCACAAGAATGGGTGTTGTTAAACTTCATCATGGATGCCCGAACTGGCTTGGGAAGGTTTAAAGAATTTACGGTTTCCAATTATCAGTTAATGATGCAGTTAATCGATTACTGCAAAAATCATACCATCGATGAGATTTTGCAGCTTCCTGATGTAAAAGAAAGAGTAGACCTCTACTTCGAGCAAGAAGAAAAATTTAAAGAGCAAATACAGCGATGCGCCAAAGTTTATAATAATTTAGTTGTTTTAGATTTGCGTAACGAAGAGGTGATTTACGCGGGGAATCGTTTTGTAATTTATGCTTTGTTCCCTCAGTGCAATATATCGATTCACGTACTTTGGGGACTGAAACAACAAAATACTGTTTTCGCAGTTGGCAAGTCAATCTTTAACAAAACTTCTAAAACTAATATTGGGGAGTTAATGTTAAGGTATGGCGGCGGTGGACACCAGAATGCCGGAACTTGTCAGATTGAGAACGATCAAGCTAGTCAAGTTTTGAAAGAGTTAATTGCCCAGATAGAGCAAAATGGTTAAATTGGCTTTATCTTTTTTGCAGTCAGGACTTGAGTCTTTGATTATTTATTTTAATTTTCAGCACTAAAGTCCTTACTACAAACAGGGATTTTTAGGACTGAAGTCCTTACTGCAAACGGGAGTTTAGTCCTCAAGGTTTTGATCTGGCGGGTTCTGGGCATTGAGATTTTCGGAACTGTTGCCTTTTACTCGTGGCAAATGGTCTACCAAACCCATATCAAAAGCAATATCCGGCAACTCATCAGCGTTATATTTTCCTGGCTCAAACAATCGCCCGGGAGTAAAACAAGGCTGTTTCAATCGTACCACCTCCCCCGGTGAAAACATTCCCCTAAACATTTTGCGTTCGAGTCCCATAATTTCTGCTCCTAAAACAACTTTCGCATTAATCTTAGCAATTTTTGAGCGGCAGCTTCCCAATTAAATAAATCCGCCGTCTCTCTAGCTTTTTGAGCTACATGAAAACGCATCGGGTCTTCAACAATTTTTCGCAACTGTTCGCGAACAGACTGAAGATTTGGCTCTGCCCAATGAGGAGAATTTCGGATTCTTAGATACTCAGTATCGTAACACTTTCCTACGGGAACTAGATCGTAACCAATGGGATAGCAGTTATCCGCATTGGCATACTCCGTCGGACCGCCGTACATAGTCATAGCAACGGGCAAACCTGCTGCAAAGGCATCCAAAATTTTAATCGCAAAACCCTCGCCGCGAAACGGAGCTAAAAAAGCATCGGCTGATAAGTATAAATCAGCTAGTTCTGCTTTAGTACAAAATTTAGGGATGATCAGAATTTTTGCCTTTAACTTGCCGAGCTGCTTTTCGGTATTGGCGAGATGTTTTACTATAACATCTGGATTTTTGCCTCCATCTTTGATTATTAACTCTACGTTAGAATCATCTTTAAACTCTTCCCAAAAAGCTTGAATTGCCAGATCCGTGCCAAATCTATAGAAATCAAAAGAATTGGTCATGTGCAGAATATGTTTTACATCTTTTTTGTTTTTTTGCGGTCTGGGAACATAGAGTTGCGAGATTAAAGGATTGAAACCTAGAGGCATGACGGATACGTTTGCTGGCGGACAGCCAGCTTTTATTAAAACGTTTTTAGAGTATTGGCTGACGGCTAGTTTGTGGGATGAAGTGTTAACAGCATCGTAAATCCAGTAATCATAATCATCATGGTTTTGGGCGAATTCGTAATTGATAGCAAAAAGTTCTAAGTTGAGATGTCCGTTGAGTTCTTTTAAAAAATAAGGTTTCCAATAATGAGACCATTTGATCTGAAATAAATCTGAGGGTGCGGTGTTCATCCACTTCGCTAGCAGGTCGTTTTCTTCTGCAGTCGAATTGCGCCTGAGATGAGATGCTATTGTTGAAGGTTCGACCGAAATAGGAATTCCCATTTGGTGTAAAGTTTTCGCCAGGGATAGCGTAATATCAGCGAAGGAGTTAAAGTGTTGAAAACCAACGTTAAAGTGAACCATATTTATTGGTTATTAGTGCAGGGTAATCGCATCTGATTTGGTATAAATTGTACTTGACAAATGACAGAAAATGCACCCGCCAGAGGCAGGGCTGCGGCGGAGACGCGATCGGCGACCAAGAAGCAGTTAAACTGGGAATGGACTCCCGGCAGGTATCCCTCACTCAGGCAGATGGAAAAAGGCTGCCGTCAAATCTAGCGTCAACGGAACATTCTGGAACGTGCTATCAAGCGACTCAAGCAATGGAGTCGGATCGCTATTCGATATAAGAAGCTGACTGCCAATTATACAGCCATGATTACGATCGCCTGCATTGTGTTGTGGTTATAGTTTGAAAACACGCCCTAGGCAAAAGCACGTGATGGAGATAAATCAACGAAGTGGAACCCCAGCTAGCGTGCTTAGCTGGCTATCAGCATCACACTCAATTTTCATTCCTTAGTGTACGAGCTGCGGTTGAATGATGCTGTCAAATATTTTAAAAATTTCCCTGATCATTATACATTAATTAAGATGCGATTACCCTGTAAAATTTCTGAATATTTTTTTATTCTTTATATTCTGGGATCGTTCAAATTGGCAAAATTTTCTTCTAAAAAACTGGAATTTAATATATTCACCCAAGGCAATAAATCGGTTTGTTTTGTTGGTGATTTAAAGTTTGAGTCAAACCTTTTTCCATTGATAGCACCCATAAATTACAATAATTGCATTGAAATTTATTCGGATTTAACTGTAGCAGATTTTGGGTTCAAATTAACCCTCTTCTATCACTCTGGGAAAATAAAAATTAGAGCCAAATTTTTACCTGTAAATATAGCGATAATTTGAGCGTTTATTTTCTAACAGAATGGCGGAAATCAGGATTTTTGGTACAAGTCTTATGCTCTAAGCGTTCCTGATTATTTTTTGCCGAAAGTAACAAAAGAGGGTTAAGATGCGTTTACCCTGAAGCGTAAAGCCAGGATTAAGCAGCAGTTAAATCTGTCTGCTTATCCTACTTGACTTTTGTGATATTTTCGTAACTTGTCACCAATGGAAAGACCCTGGTAAGGAAGATTTGGAGGCTCTGCCTCCAAATTGTTTTCTCCTTTTAATTGAGGATGTGCCTCATCCAAAAGTCTGGCCAGGCAGAGCCTGGAGACGCTTGAAATAGTCATTGGTCAGGCGTTAATTGCTACTAACTAATAACTAATAACTCATTAGCCCTTTTTTACAGCTTCTGGAACACTGCGAACATCGGCAGATACATCGACAGCAAAATCGAACCTACGATACCACCAACGACCACAATCATCAGAGGTTCTAGCATACTCGTAAGTCCTTTTACTGCTTCTTCAACTTCCGTTTCATAGAAAGCGCCAACTTTCATCAGCATCTTGTCAAGTTCCCCTGTCTCCTCGCCAATTGCCATCATTTGAATGGCCAAAGACGGAAAAACAGCTTGTTCTTGCAAAGCAATACTGATCATGCCGCCGCTTTGAATTTCCTGTCTCGCATATTCGATCGCATTAGATATCGCCTGATTCCCCGCCACATCTCGCACAATTTCCAAAGAATTGAGAATCGGCACGCCCGATCGCGTCAGCGACCCAAATATCACGCAAAACCGAGCCACAGCAGATTTTTCGATCAAATCGCCAAAAATCGGCAACTTCATCGCAATTCTATCAATTTGTAGATGACCTATGGGAGTTTTGTAGTACATATCGAAGGCAATTTTGAGTGCTATAATCACCCCAATAACAGTTATCTGTTGGATGGGAGGCCAAGCCGTACAAAATGCACTAATTGCCAACATAAACAACGTAAATGCTGGCAAATCTGCACCAATATCCTTAAAGATTTTAGCGAACGTTGGTAGCAAGAATATGGTCATTGCGAAAAAAATCACGATCGCGATGCCAAACACAGTCTTCGGATAAGACATCGCCGAATTAATTTCAGCCTCCGTCTTGTGATTTTTTTCCATCATCACCGCCAGACGGTCTAGGGTTTCATCGAGCACCCCCCCGACTTCTCCCGCCGCCACCATACTAATAAACAGTTGGTCAAAAACATCAGGAAACTTAGCCATCGCCTCTGCCAAGTTTATCCCCTCCTGCACGTCAGCATTCATGCTTCTGAGCGCTCGCTTCAGTTTAGCATTAGAACACTGCTCGTGCAGCACGGAAAGGCATCTCACGATCGCCACCCCTGCATTAAACATAGCCGCAAACTGACGAGCAAAAATAGCCATATCCTTAACAGTAAGACTGGTAAGGTTATATTCAATTTGCTCCTGAATCTTACTGAAATCAAAGCCACCTTTCGGTTTTTGGCGGATAACGTTGGTAGCCACAGCTCACCTCTGAAAATTTATTAAAAGTTATGACTCATCAGTCATTAATTCAGCCTGCGAACTCCTGACTAATGACTGCTGACGGAACTAATGAGCTTTTACCGGGGCGCTACCAACAGGTGCCGGGCCGATCAAGCGTTCGAGTTCGTCAGCCTTAGAAGCCTTGGCCATTGCCGATTCCCAAGTGACTTTACCGCTCTTGTAAAGTTCAGCGAGGGCCATTTCCATCGTCCTCATACCCAATTTTGCCCCCATTTGGATTTGAGAGTAAATCATGGGAGTTTTGCCCTCCCGGATCAAGTTAGCCATAGCTGGAGTATTTACCATGATTTCCATAGCGCAGCAGCGGCCGCCCCCAACTTTTATTACCAAATTTTGGCTGCAAATTCCCACCAAAGAGTTAGACACCTGGGCGCGAACTTGAGGTTGTTGAATGGGCGGGAACACGTCCAAAATCCGATCGATCGTTGCAGCCGCCGAATTAGTGTGCAACGTTCCCATCACCATGTGACCCGTTTCTGCCGCCGAAATTGCCAGACCGATCGTTTCCAAGTCCCGCATTTCTCCCACGAGAATTACATCAGGATCTTCGCGCAAAGCAGCTTTCAGCGCATTAGCAAAGCTCTTAGTATCTTCGCCCTTTTGGCGCTGGTGAAACAAACTCTTGATATTAGGAAACACATATTCGATCGGGTCTTCAACTGTTAGAATATGCTCCGCCCGCGTCCGGTTGACCAGATCCAACAACGCCGCCATCGTAGTAGTTTTCCCGGAACCCGTTTGTCCCGTCACCAACAGCATACCCCTGGGTCTTTCCGTCAGATCCCGCAAAATCTGCGGCACGCCTAAAGCATCTGCGTTAGGAATCTTAGAAGCTAGAGCTCGCATACAAGCAGCCCAAGCACCCCGCTCCCGGTAGACATTGACGCGAAACCGAGCCAATCCCCGAACGCCGTAAGCGCAGTCGAGTTCCCACTCCATTTCCAACTGCTTGCGCTGCATATTGTTGAGCATTTGGAAAATCAGGATCTGCACTTCCTCAGCAGACAGAATGTCGCCGTATTGCGTCTGAGGGGTTAGTTTACCGCTGACTCGGAAGAATATAGGCGCGCCCGCTTGGATGTGTATGTCCGAACCCCCTTGCTCTACCAGGGACTCCAGTACGTCTTCAATCATCAGACCCATAGATACCTCTCCTCGATCAAATTGATAGTTATTGACCAATCTAGCTCAGTTAACAGTCAACAGTTAATAGTCAACAGTTAACTGCTGCTGAATCAATCCAAAAAGCGTGGCGTCAAGCAGTACGGACAATCCAGCATCTCCGGCTTCAATTCCGCCTGACAAGTTTTGCAGGTAAGTCCCTGCTTGCGTTTGGCTTTCATTTCCGCCTCCAGCCCCGAGTCAGTAAACGTCACACGCTCGACTTCTTCAAAGGTAGTCGCGCCTTCCCGCACCAATTGCAAGCTGTAAGCCAACAGCGTTTTCATCCCTTCTTCTACTGCTGCTTCCTTAATTTGCTCTGTGGGAGCTCCTTGAGTGATCAGAGTTTGAAGCCGCTCAGTATTTTTCAGGAATTCGTAAACCCCTACCCGTCCTTTGTAGCCTAGGCCGCCGCACTTCCGACAAAGTTGCTCGCGTTCTGCCAGTTCCTTCCTTTCCTCCACCGGTATAGTGTTGGCTTTGTAAATAGTCAGATCAATTTCTTGAGAAGCCGACAGACCGTACTTGCCGAGTTCTGCGGCAGTAGGCTGGTAAGGAATGCAGCATTTGTCGCAAACGCGCCGCATCAGACGTTGAGCCAACACGCCCAGCAGAGCGGCCGAAACCATGAACGGTTCTACGCCCATTTCGGCCAAACGCGCCACTGCCCCCGCCGCGTCGTTCGTGTGCAGCGTCGTCAGCACCAAGTGTCCCGTCAAAGCAGCTTCCAGAGCCGTTTTGGCCGTTTCCTTGTCCCGCGTCTCCCCCACCAGCATCACGTCAGGGTCTTGCCGCAAAAATGCCCGCAGAATGTTGGAAAAAGTCAAGTCTTTTTCCCGAATTACTTGACATTGCGTAATTCCTGGCAAAGCATATTCTATCGGGTCTTCCGCCGTACTGATATTAACCCCCGGATCGTTCCGTTCCGCCAGAATCGAGTACAGAGTAGTTGACTTGCCCGAACCCGTCGGCCCCGTCACCAAAATCAGTCCGAACGGACGGCTAGCACTTTCTCGCACTAAAGCCAGAGTTTCTTCGTCGGAGATTAACAAACCCAAACCCAACTGAGTGCTGGAACTGTCCAAAATCCGCAGCACGATTTTTTCCCCGTACCGGGAAGGTAAGCTATTCACCCGGAAATCCACTGTGCGTCCCTCAAACACCCGGCGGATGCGCCCGTCTTGAGCTTGTCGGCGTTCGGCAATATCCAGGTTGGCAATAATCTTGAAACGAGCGGTAATCGATGCGACTACCTGCTTGGGAAACCGGAAATACTCTTGCAGCACCCCGTCTTTCCGCATCCGAATCCGCATGAACTCTTCTTGAGGTTCTACGTGGATGTCAGACACCTTTTCCGACAAAGCTTTAGCCAAAATGATATTGACCGCCTTAATTACGGGAGCCGCCTCAGCATCGTCCAATGTGTTAGCGAGGTCTTCTTGGTCGCTACTCTCCTCTTCTAGCGAGAGCTCGCCAAAATCTCCCTCCCCTAAATCCATCTTTCTCTGCTTTTCGATTTCAGCTTTTTTAGCTTCCCTCTTAACTTGTTCGTCTTGATAGGCAGAAGTTATGTCCTGATAGTCGTCTGGCGTAATCACCCGTCGCTGCAAAGCCAAGCCGTGAGGCTGTAAAATCCGCCGCAAATCTTCTATGGCGTTGAGGTTGTCGGGATCTACCATTGCCACTAAAACCGCCGCAGGCTCAGTTTCAGTCTTCGCTACGGGTAAAAACCGACCTTGGTGACAAATGTCGATCGAAATTTTCAACGTCTCGAGCATAAGTCCCAGTTGCTCGTTAGACATTTCGCTCATCTCCGGGTCAAATGCTTCAACCCCGTATACTATCTTCCGTTCAAACATCTGCTGCTTCTTGTAAAGTCGCAGCAATTCTGGGGGTAACGGCTGCCCGGTAAGTGCTTCTAATACCTCCGTCAAACGCTTGCCCGACTTCTGGCTTTCAATTTGAGCTTGCTTGACTTGCTCGCCGTTGACGTAACCCGACTGAATCATCTTGGTGAGAGCCGGAGTAAAAACGCTTAGAGCAACTATCGATGTGGATCGAGGCGCGGATGTGCTAGTCATAAAAAACACTCAATAGGTGGGAAACTCAGTCACAAAGAGTGCTGAGAGGAAAACCAACGCGGGGTTTTAACCCCCGTATTCTTTGCTTATGGATCAGCTATCATGTTGTTGCTCAATCCCTATCTCTCAAGTGTAAGCTCGTAGTCACCTCTAAGCTTCGTCCACAAATTGACGAGACATTGGAGGGGTTTGCCGATGCTTGCCATCAAATCTTGTTCGTTGAGTGCTAAGTTGCTTACTTATTTGATTAACTTGCGGGATACTCTCGTTATAGCGTCAGGGCACATCACTTGGGGATTCCCCGTACCGGGAGAGAAAAGCGGGGCGGGGTGTGCCCCCTTCCCAGGCTAATTCTATTTTCCCAAATTGTTTGCTCAAATTACACCGTCCGTGGTGGCGCGGTTAGCTGTACTAAATTAAAGATGAGCTATGTTCTGTGATGATAGCTTTTACGAAAGCCTCGATCGCCCTTGTGAAATATATTTTGATTAATTATCTGCGATCGGTCACTGCCCGATCGTCTGCTGCATGAGTTCCCAGGGCAAATTTTGAGCTACTCTAGTTTTGGGTCAATAAATATTACTTTGATTCTACCCTGGTGTCCGAACCTTTATGACGTAAGCTTGAGGGTTCAAAAATCTTGGAAAGAGGCAAATTAGATATCAATCGTATTTACAGATTAGCATCGGATCAAAACCAACTAATCTCTCTCATTTTGCTGGCAAAATTCGATACTTTAAGCTACTTCGGTGTTAGTAAATCAGAAAAACAACAGCCTCAATTCGCATCAAGATTAACAACCTAGTATCTGAGTCACAAAAGCACACCGCTAACTACTTAGTCACTCCATACAAATTCCTCTTTCTCCCGACTTTTGAAACTCAGCAAATGGTAAAAAAATCTACCGTTAGGTTGCGACTAAAACAGCCTGATCGAGGATAACTTTAAGTCACTATCGTTTTAAGTCAACCTTGAAACATCAAGCCTCCTAAGAGGGAAATCGGGTAGTTGACTTAACAGCAAAATATACTTAAAAAAATGTTGTAAAGGCGATCACATTAATTAAAAATGAGGAACAAACAAACGTTGGGTTGCCCCCATGGTGGCAACCATATTATACGTAAATATCTAAACTGGCCTTTGAATATTTTATGGAAAGCTTTAAGCAATGTCTCCAGAGATGGCGAGATTTCCTCTTTTCACATTGTGCCATACACAGTAAATTTGAGTCCTCTAGATTTACCGGGTTAACTGTATCTGCTAGAATTGATAGGGTTCTGTCGCGCAGCTTTTATGATTGACGAGGAAAAACAGCAAGATCAAGATCCTAGCTCAACTGGGGAAACCACCCCAGAGGGTTCGCCAATGGCAAGCGAAAATCCGGCGGCATCGGGAAACTCGAATGAATCGGCGGATTGGGAGCTCGAACTTGCTCGAGCTTATCAAAGTGCTCAGGGCGATCGCACCCCAGCAAACGCATCGGGGCCTACCGTGACCGGCAGTTCAACCAACAGTCCGACTGCAGACGCAGCGGAGCCTTGGAAGAAGGAACTGGCGCAGGTAACCGAGGAAAAAGAGGCTTTAAAAACTCAGTTGCAAGTCGCATCAGCTCAACTAGAAGAACTGAAAAATCAAAATCTCCGCTTAGCAGCAGATTTTGAAAATTTCCGCAGGCGTACCCAAAAGGAAAAAGAAGAGCTAGATTTACAGGCAAGGTGTCTCACGATCAAACCCCTGTTGCCGGTAATTGACAATTTCGAGCGCGCTCGATCGCACATCAAGCCGCAAACCGACGGCGAAATGAACATTCACAAAAGCTACCAAAGCGTTTACAAGCAAATGGTAGATAGCCTCAAGCAAATCGGGGTTTCTCCGATGCGCCCCGAAGGCGAACAGTTTGACCCCAACCTCCACGAAGCTCTGCTGAGCGAGCCAACTGACGAACACGAGGAAGGAACAATTATCCAAGAACTAGAACGCGGCTACATTCTGGGCGATCGCGTCTTGCGGCACGCCAAAGTGAAAGTTGCAGCGGCTGGGCTATCTGTGGTAGCCTCAGATGAAAATCCCGATAGTTCGGAAGGTTAATCGGGATACAAGCTACTGCATTCCTCAAAGTCACTGACCCCCGAATTCTATTCGGGGGTTCCCAGGTGGCAGACTCACCAACTTCTTCATTAAAGATGACTAAAAGCAGGTCAGCGCTTTATCCAAAAATTCTGAAAAATGTTTTTAGCAGTCTTTGATACTGCTTTAGGACATCAAGTTTATTTCCTACAAATCTAGTCTGGGAATGCTTGTTTAAACAAGCTGAGTCGTTTTTCATCTCCCAACCTGTAGTTGGAGATTTCCAAACATCCCACAAAGTTTTATGAGGCGCTATGGGAAAAATTATTGGAATTGACTTAGGCACAACTAACAGTTGCGTAGCTGTGTTAGAGGGCGGTAAACCCGTCGTGATCGCCAACTCCGAGGGCGGCCGCACAACTCCGAGTATAGTAGGATTCGGCAAGGCAGGCGATCGCTTAGTAGGTCAATTGGCCAAGCGGCAAGCTGTAACTAATGCTGTAAATACTGTCTACAGTATCAAACGATTTATCGGACGGCGGTGGGACGACACGGAAGAAGAACGAGCGCGGACTCCCTATACCTGCATAAAAGGCAAAGACGATACCGTGAACGTCCAAATTCGGAACAAGGTTCACACTCCACAAGAAATTTCGGCAATGGTACTCCAAAAGCTCAAGCAAGATGCTGAAGCTTATTTGGGACAAACTGTTACCCAAGCCGTGATTACAGTGCCAGCCTACTTCACAGACGCTCAGCGGCAAGCTACTAAAGACGCCGGTACGATCGCGGGCCTAGAAGTCTTGCGGATCGTCAACGAACCGACGGCCGCAGCCCTTTCCTACGGGCTCGACAAGCAAAATATAGAACAGAAAATCTTGGTCTTTGACCTGGGTGGCGGTACTTTTGACGTTTCGATACTGCAACTGGGAGACGGAATTTTTGAAGTCAATGCTACCTCCGGTAACAACCATCTCGGAGGAGATGACTTTGACGACTGCATTGTCCAGTGGCTGGTAGAAGCTTTCCGCACTCAAGAAGGCAGTGACCTCTCACAAGACAAAATGGCCTTGCAGCGCCTCCGAGAAGCAGCAGAAAAGGCGAAAATCGAACTATCAAACCGGGAATCGACCTCAATCAATTTGCCCTTCATCTCTTCTGACGAAAAAGGGCCCAAGCATTTGGAAATGGAACTCTCCAAAGCTCAGTTTGAAAAACTGGTGGCTCATTTGGTGCAAGCGACGATCGATCCGGTGACTCAAGCCCTCAAAGACGCAAGTTTGACCCCCAAAGACATAGACAGAATTATTTTAGTGGGAGGCTCAACCCGGATTCCGGCAGTTCAAAAGGCAATTAGCAAGTATTTTGGGGGCGTTTCTCCTGATAAATCTGTCAATCCCGACGAAGCTGTAGCCGTAGGCGCGGCAATTCAAGCCGGAGTGTTGGGTGGTGAAGTCAAAGACTTGCTGCTGCTCGATGTGACGCCGCTATCCCTGGGACTCGAAACCTTGGGCGGAGTGTTCACAAAAGTAATCGAGCGCAATACAACTATTCCCACCAGTCGATCGCAAATGTACAGCACGGCGGCAGACGGGCAAACCTCGGTAGAAATTCACGTACTCCAAGGCGAGCGGGCATTGGTTAAAGACAATAAAAGTCTCGGCAAGTTCCTGCTCAAAGGCATTCCCCCAGCTCCCCGCGGCGTACCTCAAATCGAAGTTACCTTTGAAATCGATGCCAACGGGATTCTCAAAGTGGCTGCTGAAGACAAGGGAACCGGAAAAGAACAAAGCATCCAAATTTCCAATACAGGGGGATTGAGCGAAACCGAAGTCGAGCGGATGCGACAAGAAGCCGAACTTTACGCCGACGAGGACATCAAGCGCGCTCTACTCGTCGAACTGAAAAATCAAGCTGACTCCCTCGTCTATAATTGTGGTGTAACTTTAAAAACCAACGCGCAACTGCTGAGCGACGACCTTAAGGCCGAAGCGGAAACAGCCGCAGCAGCCTTGCGGGCAGCAATGACTAACCCCGACATCACAGTCGAGGAACTCACGCCCGCAATCGAATCTTTCAAGCAACTGCTATACTCGCTGGGGACAGCAGTCTACGACCAAGCCCGCAGCGGGGTAGCCCCGTCAGGAGCTGTTGTTGAAAGCGAGATGATGTCAGAAGTAGAATCATCAGAACCAGAAGAGGTTAAAGCGGACGACGACAGTATTTTGCTGAAAGAAGAGCTGCTGGTGGCGCCCCAAGCTCCGCCGACACCAAAGCCGGAACCAAAGCCGGAACCAAAGCCGGAATCAAAGTCGGAGCCCAAGCCGGAACGACAGTCAAAACGACAGTCAAATCCACAGCCAAATCCACAGTCCAGTCCACAGTCAAATCCACAGTCAAAACAAAAACAGAAGGTTCCCGAACCAGAAGTTGATGATATGAATCCTTTCCTTTAAAACTGAAAAGCTAAAAATTAAAAGTTAAAAATTGACAATGAGAATTTTTGATTTTTAATCTGTAATTTCAGGAAAGGTCGCCCGTTTCTTTTTCGTACACTTTTTGTTATTTACCTCCAGGCAAGCAGCTCTATGGCCGGTGATTACTATGAAATATTAGGCGTTTCTCGCAGCGCAGACAAAGAAGAAATTAAGCGTGCTTACCGCCGCCTAGCTCGCAAGTACCATCCAGATGTCAACAAAGAACCCGGTGCCGAGGAGCGGTTTAAAGAAATTAACCGCGCCTACGAGGTACTCTCAGAACCCGAAACTCGCGCCCGTTTCGACCGTTTCGGTGAAGCCGGCGTCAGTGGTGCAGGCGCGCCTGGGTTCCAAGACTTCGGTGACAGCTTTGCCGATATTTTTGAAAGCTTCTTTCAGGGTTTTCAGGGAGGTGTCGGCCAACAACAGCAAGGTCGCAGGCGCAGCGGGCCGGTGCGCGGAGACGATTTGCGCCTCGATTTGCGGCTGGATTTTCGGGAAGCAGTATTTGGTGGGGAAAAAGAACTCCGCATCAAGCATCTAGAAACCTGCGAAACTTGCACCGGGACTGGCGCGAAACCGGGAACCAGACCCCAAACCTGCTCGACTTGTACTGGCAGTGGTCAAGTCCGACGTGCTACCCGCACTCCTTTCGGCAGCTTTACTCAAGTTTCAGTTTGCCCCACTTGCAACGGCACTGGGCAAGTGATTGAGGATAAGTGCGAAACTTGCGGCGGCCGGGGCCAGAAAGAAGTGATGAAAAAGCTGAAAATCACAATTCCGGCTGGGGTTGACAACGGTACTCGCTTACGCGTTTCCAATGAAGGGGATGCCGGCAAACTGGGTGGGCCGCCCGGAGATCTTTACGTGTTCTTGGCGGTGAATGAAGACCCGCTATTTAAGCGGGACGGCACTAACGTTAGCTCGGAAGTTAAGATTAGTTATTTGCAAGCAATTTTGGGGTGCCGGTTGGAAGTGGAAACCGTAGACGGGCCGACGGAATTGTTGATTCCTAGCGGAACTCAGGCGAATACTGTTCTGACTCTTGAGAAAAAAGGGGTGCCTCGGTTAGGAAATCCCGTCAGTCGTGGCGATCATTTGATTACGGTGTCTATTGACATTCCGACTAAGGTGACGGCTGAAGAACGGGAATTGCTGATGCAGCTTGCTAAGCTGAAGGGCGATCGTACCGGTAAAGGCGGCTTGGAAGGATTTCTGGGTAATTTGTTTCAGAAATAAGCAATTTTTGACACCAATTGGTGTCAAATTTTCCTGTTTCAGGATTCCCCGGCAATTGGTTTTAGTATCTGTCAAAAAATTGTGTGCAATTGCTCACAAAAATCTCAGGTGGGACGCTTCCTGGGCATTACGTTTCAGCAGCGCTCAAAAAAGTGAGCGCAATTGCGCTCACTTTTTTCAGAAAGAATAATAGTCTGTGTCCAATTGGAAAGAAAATTTTAGATTCTCCAGTTTCCGGGCAGCTTGTTTAAAAAACTAAGGCTTTCAGGATTTGAGATTGCAAAAAGCATTATGAATTCAACATCGAAAATTGAAAATCCCAAATCTCCAGATGCCAAAATCGATCTGCGGGGTACTCCGTGTCCTCTGAATTTTGTCCGCACTAAACTGCGCTTGGAGCAAATGGCACCGGGTGCTGTTTTGGAAGTGTGGCTGGATGCTGGGGAGCCGATCGAACAAGTACCTGATAGTCTCAAAATGGAAGGCTACCAGATACTTGAAACGCAATTTGTCGCGGATGAGCCGGAGTCGGGCTTTTTTTCAATGAAAGTGCAGCGCCCAGAAGACAAGGAAGCAGGATGAGCCTGAATTCACCCTTGATCGTGGGTACTGTAATTGCTGTTCAGGCTAACTTCTACCATGTGAGGTTAGATCCCGAAGTCTCCATTGATGGGAAAAATGCTCCCCTCGCTGATTCTCCGATTCTCCTGTGCACTCGTCGCACTCGACTGAAAAAAATTGGTCAACAGGTGATGGTGGGCGATCGCGTGGTGGTAGACGAACCCGACTGGACTGACCGCCGAGGTGCCATTTCTGAAGTCTTCCCGCGCCAAACAGAACTCAACCGCCCGCCTGTAGCTAATGCCGATCGCATTCTCCTTGTTTTTGCCCTCGCCGAACCCGACTTAGATCCCGCATCATTAACTCGGTTTTTAGTCAAGGCCGAATCTACAGGTTTAGAGGTGAGTTTGTGCCTGAACAAATGCGATTTGGTCACGCCCCAAGAGTTGGAACAGTGGCGCGATCGGCTTTCAGGCTGGGGCTACGAACCAATGTTTATTAGCGTCCGCAGCGGTGCAGGAGTTCAGGAAGCCCCCGCTAATGCTCAAAATGAAGTTTATGAATCTGAACTGCCTTTCCATAACTTAGTGGAAGAAAGAGAGCCATCTCTGATGACTTATGAGGATAACCCCCTAGTTCCCAATTCTGTCAAGGTCTTACATCCGTTAAACCCTGTACATAGCCCGTTGCCGAACTTGCTTCTAGACCACCTGCAAGGAAAAATAACGGTAATTTGTGGCCCTTCTGGGGTTGGCAAGTCCAGCTTGATCAACCAACTGATCCCAGCGCTGAACCTACGAGTGAACGCTGTTTCCGGCAAACTCGGCCGCGGGCGCCATACCACTCGCCACGTCGAACTATTTGAACTCCCCGGTGGCGGACTTTTGGCCGATACTCCGGGCTTTAATCAACCGGCTCTCGAATGCGATCCCTCAGAGTTAGCGGCATATTTCCCAGAAGCGCGCCAGAGGCTGGCTTTGGGTAGCTGCCAGTTTAGCGACTGTTCGCACCGAGACGAGCCTAACTGTGTGGTTAGGGGCGGTTGGGAGCGCTATGAGTATTACTTGCAGTTTCTGGAAGAGGCGATCGTCCGCCAACAAGCTCTGCAAAACTCCAGCAGCGCCGAATCGAGTTTGAAGCAGCAAACCAAGTCGGATGGTACGCAGCATTACGAACCGAAGCTGCAAACTAAAAAATATCGCCGCTCTTCCCGCCGCCTTCAACACCAGTCACTCCAAGATATGTGTCAAGACTTAGAGGAATTGTGAGGAAGTCGCCGCCCATAGCCCGTAGGCACTATAAAACAGTACCAAGACTTACCCAGAAACCGGGTTTCCTCGACGAAAATACTTCGTTGTACCCCGATGCCCCTTCGCAAAACCGGCGTTCTTTAGTCGCGAGTACGTAAGTCCTGAGTACATTAATAGCTAAAATTAAATGGCCTTAGATTTGTTAAAAAAAGTAGAACAGAAGCAAAAGTTAGCGGGTACTGCAGGAGCAAAAATATTGTGAATATTCAAGAACTGTTTCAAAAAGGCGGCCCCGCCATGTGGCCCCTGTTGCTGTTATCGATTTTATCTTTGAGTACAATTATCGAGCGCTTGTGGTTTTGGGCGAGCCTCCTGAGCAAAGAAAAGCAGATAGTTAACCGCATTCTGGAAGCGGCTCGCAGCGATTGGGGGGCGGCTAACGAGATTGCCAGACAAGCTAACCGACAGCCTATCGGGCGATTTCTTTCTGCACCTCTGCGGCTCTACAATCCCGAACCAGATTTATTTCGACTCGCACTCGAAGCAGCAGCCGATGAAGAGTTGGCTTCGATGCGTCGCGGTGACAAAATCTTAGAAGCTACGATCGCTCTAGCCCCTTTGCTGGGCTTGCTGGGAACAGTTCTGGGCTTGATTAACTCGCTCAGTTCTATCCGTCTGGGCGACATCGGCACGGCGGCAACAACTGGCGTAACTTTGGGGATTAGCGAGGCGCTGATCACGACTGCTACTGGGATGGTAGTAGCAATTTTTACCTTGGCGTTTTATCGGATATTTCAAGCATTTTTGTTCAACCAGGCAAAAATATTTCGCAAAGCTGGAAATGAACTGGAATTGCTTTACAGACAATACTGGCCGGCAGCTAATGCTAAGGGTCGATCGCCCGGTGCAGAATACAGCAATTCTTCTTTTGGTGCAGATGGTTTGAACAGGCGTTCTCTCAATTCTCAAGAGGAGCGAGAACGGAATCGGGAGCCGAAATTGAAAGGTTCCGATCCGGCTGAAGATTCACCTTCTAATAATTAAAACTGCTGAGAACTGATGAAGATTAATCTAGATACTCCTGCTGAAGAGGCTCGGATAGAACTGGTGCCTTTAATTGACGTGATCTTTTGCATTCTGACGTTTTTTCTGCTGGCGGCTTTGCAACTGACTCGCCAGCAAGCCATTAATGTCGATTTGCCTAAAGCGAAGACGGGACAAACGCAAATGCGAGAGATGCTGATTGTCAGCATTGACGATTTCGGGCAAACTTATATCGACCAATTGCCTGTTAATTACCAACAGCTCGATCGAGTTTTAAAGAGTTTCCAAACCCAAAATCCTACGGGGTTGATGGTGCTGTACGCTCCTCAAAATGCTAGATATGCCAAAGTTGTCGAGGTTTTAGACAAATTGAGAGAGGTAGGGGGCGATAGAGTTGCCCTGGCAACTCTTCCTAGTTCGGCTTCCTCCCCATTGCCCAATCCCTCGCTTCCCAATTCTGGCATTCCTGCAGCACCTGCGATCGGCAATTCCGGTCAACCCCTGCCGTCTCCTGTGGCTCCGGGGCAGCAACAGTTCAATCCCAATCAGTTTCAATCTCCTCTCCCCGCTCCGGGGCAGCAGCAGTTCAATCCCAATCAGTTTCAATCTCCTCTCCCGGCTCCACGGCAGCCTAGCAACTCTGGGGCCAATTTGGGTATTCCTCCTGTTTCGCCTACACCCGCTGCTCCTAATTCAAGACCCGGAATCGCCATTCCACCGCAGGATGGCGGGGTCTCGAATTAGTGACAAGGAATAAGGTTCGGCAACGGATTGTGTAACGGATGTAACGGATGTAACGGATGTCCGTCGGAAGAAGAAAGAAGGGAGAAGGAAGAAGGAAGAAGGGGGAACAGAGAAATAGAAATTTTCCCAATCTCCTCATCTGCCGCTCTCCCGCTCTTCCGCTCTCCTCATCTCCCCCTCTCCTGATATCCTCATCTTTCAATCTCCCCCTCTCCTGATATCCTCATCTTTCAATCTCCCCCTCTCCTCATCTCCCCCTCTCCTCATCTCCCCTTCTCCCCCCGCCTTTGAGAATCTCCGCCGGATTTGGTATAAACGGCTTCAATTCTTTTGGTTCGTACTGAGCCTTTTTTCTCTTGACAAGTAGATAGACTTGTATATGCCTGCGGAAGGAACTTTTGCAGACATCTCCCTATCTCTATCCCTAAATAAGGTATTTCTTAGGACAGATGGTACTTTTGTCAAATAATTGTTACCTTTTGTAATATAGACTAAAGCCAAATGGGCAATCGGGCATCCCGAAACCAACGGTCGATCGCTGAAACAACTTACAAATCTGGTTAATCCAGGTGTTCACTTTTAAGTCACCTTTACTTACAGAGGAGTCAAAGTCATGAGCCAACCAGCAGAATTGTCTTTGGAACAGCAATTTAGCCTGTGTTCCTTCAAAACACAGGTAAGTGACATGAGCCGCGAACAAGCTCAGGAGTTTTTGGTCAAGCTTTACGAGCAAATGATGCTACGAGAAACCATGTACCGCCATTTTCTGAAACACCACTGGGGTTTAGAACCTAACCCAGGCGTTGAGTAACCAAGAGTCGCAGTCGGCGACCTCCGTCTCTTACTCTCTTCCCTCAAGCGGAAAGGAGTTGGGGGTGATGGGGCGTCACTCGAAGGCAGAAGCTAGAAGACCTGTATAGAGACTTGAGGAAAATTTGACAATTTCTTTGTGGATTTCACTCGAATTGCGAAATCGAGCTAAGCAGTTTGTCGATCGACACCACCGGAGAGCGCAAAGATAATTTATCGCGCCTCGGCTCGAAAATTGGATAACTCTTAATAGTAAGTGTTAATTTTTTAACCACTTAAAATTTTTAACAAATTAAATATATTTGTGTTTATTTGCAGCGGATGAGGTTTGACAACAATGGCGCTAGTCGGACATCTGAGCGCGACCTCCGACTAGCAAAACCTTCAATTTTCACATCAAACCCTAGAACTCGCAAATTTGGACTCTAGAAAGAGTTATTCCCCCTGACGTTCGAGAGTTGCTTCCATTGTACTCGTCAAGTAATGACCAGACATGATGCCGCTAGATTGGTAGTAGCGGTTGTCATCAACCCGGTGAAGGGTATCAAAACCCGTCCGCCGCTGGCGTTCGTCTCCCAATACCCAATAACGCTGGACGATCGACTGGGGAGCAATCCAACCTTCCCCCTCGACGCGGGCGAGTTCGCTGTGTTGGAGTACAAAAGTATACTGCCGTTCATCGCTGTTGAGGTGTCCTCGATACTGCAAAATAATCTCTTCGCGATCGCCTCCAGGAAATACGAGCTTTGTCACCATACTGAACCAGTCTGTTCGGTTCCAGCTCACTAAAGTTTTGCCCTTAACCGTAATTGGCACGCCATTGCGCTCAATCCAGCTTCCTTCGAGCGTCCATTGGCCAGATTCCATTAAAAACGTGTGAGCCACAGTGCTGTTCCTATGCTTTTCCTGCTGGCTACAATGCTGGTGCAACAACGCACAGCCGTTGTCCCTCAGACTCTATGCTATCACGCCCAACTGTGCCAACAAGAGTTAATTTCCCCTAAAAGTACCGGTGCCCGGGCACCAGTAACTTGAGGCAGATTACCGGGAATGCCCCGAACCCGCCATGCGGCTAAAACCGCAAAAGCGATCGCCTCTTTAAAATCTACATTCAAGCCTGCCTCAGAAGTAGTCAACACTTGCACTGGATGCAATTGAGATTGCAATCGGCGTTTTAAGTAGAGATTGTGGCTGCCGCCCCCGCATAGTAAGACTCGATCGGGCATAGCCGGTAAAAAAGTTTGGTAACTGTGAACGATCGAGGCAACAGTCAGTTCTGTCAGAGTAGCCAGCACGTCAGCAGGACTGAGGTTGTAACCTTGGGCCTCGACCAAACACCTGTCAAAATAGTCTACACCAAATAGCTCTCGCCCCGTTGATTTCGGCGGTGCTTGGCGGAAGAAGTCTGATGCGAGCCACTCCTCGACTAAAGCTTGACAGGGAGTGCCCGATGCCGCCCAAGCTCCACCTTCGTCGATCGTCTTAGTTCCGCCTGAGAAGTGCTGTACTGCCAAATCTAACAGGGAATTCGCCGGGCCTGTATCCCAGCCCGATATGCCATCCCCAAGACTGAAAATCTCAGACTCGTCATTGTTTCCCCCTTTTCCCCTGGCCGGAAGATAGGTAACATTCCCAATCCCCCCCAGATTTTGGATGCAGAGGCTGATGTTGGGTTCCGCCAGCAGGCAGGCATCAACTATTGACACTAAGGGTGCTCCTTGACCTCCAGCAGCAATGTCTGCCGATCGAAAGTTACTGACAGTAGTAATTCCTGTCAATTCCGCAATTAGCGCGCCTCGCCCGAGTTGCAAGCTGTAGCCCATTAACGCACCGGCGCTGTCTTTCTGGGCTTTGCCAGCAGGTCGGTGGTAGACGGTTTGACCGTGAGAGCCGATTAATTCTGCTCTATCATATCCTGATTGAATTGTCAATGCCACCGTGGCAAATTCTTGGGCGATGGCATCATCTAATTCCGCTAGTTCAGCCATTGACAAAGCTGAGCCACTGCAAACCGAGAGAATTTGCGATCGCAAATTAGCAGGATAAGGGAAAGTCTTGCCTGCCACCAATTGCACTTTCAAGTCTGTTTGGGAACCGACCACATCCACCAAAGCAGCATCAATGCCATCCACCGACGTGC
Source organism: Microcoleus sp. Pol8_D6 (assembly GCF_036700965.1). Lineage (NCBI taxonomy): Bacteria > Bacillati > Cyanobacteriota > Cyanophyceae > Oscillatoriales > Microcoleaceae > Microcoleus > Microcoleus sp. Pol8_D6. Next base: position 24,695 of record NZ_JAUBPW010000075.1, read on the forward strand.
CGCTGATCAAACCGATAACGCGAGTCATTCAATTTTAGATTGTAGATTTTAAATTTTAGATTTTTCGTTTTTCGATTTTAGATAGTCGGGTGCGATCGGGCGAGCGAATATTATTTGAGGTCGATCGTCACAATCACCACAGTAATATTATCGCGTCCCCCTTTCTCCTTAGCTGCTTGAATCAAAGCATTTGCAGCGCCCTCGCAGGCGCGAATCGACTTCAGAGGCGAAGCAATCAAAGGATCAGAAAGTTCTTCAGTCAAGCCATCGCTGCAGAGCAGCAAGCGATCCCCAGGCTGCACGTCCACCGGCAAAATATCTATCTCCCGCAAATCATCGCGGCCCAAACACTGGGACAAAACGTGACGCCAAGGATGAGTGCGAGCCTGGTCAGGAGTTAGAGCCTTTCTTTTCACAGCCTGAGCCACCCAAGTCTGGTCTTCAGTAATCTGCTCCAAACGAGAGCCGTGTAGCCGATACAAGCGAGAGTCACCGATATTAGCGCACCAGGGTCTGCCCTCATCCCTAAACATTAGAACTACAGCCGTAGTTCCCATATCAGCACGCTCCGGGTGGTCGAGCTGATCCGTCAAAATTGCTTGATTGGCAATTAAAAAAGCCTTTTCCAACAACAGCGGAGAATCCTCTGGCCCTTCCCAATGTTCGAGCAAATAAGATTGAATCGCCTGAGTCGCAATCCGGCTGGCTTCTTGACCCCCGGCGTGTCCTCCCATTCCATCGGCCACTATGAAAAATCGCCCGTCAGAGTCTATGTAGTACGAATCCTGATTTACGGAACGAACTAGCCCTGTGTCTGTCTTACCTGCGAAAGAGCGTTTCATAGATTGGGTGATTGGACTCATCGAACTTGAAAGCTTAATTTAATGGGGTGCGATTTTTTATTCCAAAACTTAAATCCCGAACGGGCTTGAAATTCTGCAGCCCGCGATCGCGAGTTTTGGAAAAATTGCACTTCCTTGACCTCATATTGTAGATCGTATGATGGTCATCCCATCTTAAAATTTCGGTAAATCCAGTAAATTTAGCAGCACCTGCAAAAAAAACTCGATTTCTACCCTAAATTAGAGGTTTCGCTGGCCACAAATCTAGGCAGCAACTGGATTTTTAGCCTCAAAGGGCGTAAATGTTGTAAATTTCAGCAATCTGTGTTGACAACTCCTCGGCCCGAAGGCACGAGGATTCTTGGTTCATTGGGACTACTCATGTAGCTTGCCCTCCCCAAAATTCACTGCGATTTGCCCAACCGCTGTATATCCACGCTGCAACACCACTTGCGCGGCTGCCACATCTCGATTCGTTTCATAGCCACAGGTTTGACATCTATGTACCCGTTCGGATAGTTCTTTTTTGCCTGTATGAGTTTGACATAAGGGGCAGGTTTGACTTGTTCCGTTGGGGTCTACTTTTGCAAAGTATGCACCTCGCTTAAAGCAAACATGACCCAAGATATTCAAGAACTGACCAAACCCTGCATCAAGCGTGTGCTTGCTCATCATTCCCGCTGACATTGCTTTGAGGTTCAAGTCCTCAGCAAATACTGTTTGGGCTGCGTTACATAAATGATGTGCCGTCTTGAAATGAAAGTCTTTGCGACTGTTCGAGATGTATTCGTGGTGTTTAGCTATTTGGTGATGAATTTGACGAAACTTCCTAGAACCTTTTTTCTTGCCTTTGAGTTGACGTTGCAGTGATTTCAACTTGCGTTGTCCATCCACAAAGAATCGAGGTCTATCAATCAATTCACCATCAGAAGTTGCCAAAAAATGTTTTAACCCTAAATCAATGCCTAATCCATGCCCTGAAGGTGAGGCTTGAGGCACTGCGACATCACATTGCAAAGTGAGCATGGCATAGTTGCCAGAAGCCCTCTTAACAACGCAAATTTGCTTGACATCAAACCCTTGAGGGATTGGACGCGACAGGTGCATTTTTACGGGGCCAATCTTGGGTAGGTTGACCCAATCGGCACCATCCAACTGTTTAACGGATTCTAGATTCAATTGAGGGAACACAAATGAGCGTATCCGTTTTTTGAATCTAGGAAAACCGTGTCCTCCTCGTTCCCACATCCCCACAAACGCTGCCTCTAATTGGCGCAACGCCTGTTGCAAGACATGGGTGTGAGGCAGTTTCAACTCAGGAATTAACTTCTTTGCTTGGGCCAATGATTTGCATTGGCCCGCAAAGGTTGGACGCGGTGCATCAGCAGGGATCATGTATTCCTGCTTAATGCTGCACGAGTTGATATCACACTTACGAGAATTAACCCAATCTTTTCGTTCCCGCAATGCAAAGTTGTAGACCTTGCGGCAAATATTGAGCCACAGGTCGAAAGTTTGGCGTTGCGCGTCGGTAGGAATGAGCTTGTACTCGTAGGTGAGATTTAACATACAAGGATTGTAGAGCCAACCTGAATAAATGCGGTGCTGTTTATTCACAAACCTTGCTTGAGAGATTCCGAACCGAAAGTCCCCCTAGAGGGGGGAGGCTTGTATCCCCTTTTTTTTGTCAGCCAGCCAAAACTTAACATTCGATGTCAAATTTGGGCTGGCGAGAAATCTCAAACCTGAAATTTCCAATCCCAAATTGCACAATTATGACATCCTGTCTAAACGATCGATCCGCTTGAACAAACGCAGCATAGCAAACCCTGCACCCGCCGCCAGCACTGCCACAGCGACAGCCGGCCAGACTTGATTGCTGACAAACAAAATTGTCGCCGACAAAGTAAAAGCACTCATCAGCAAAGCATAATTCGTGCCCATTTGAGCGCTGCTCATGCGACGGAGCAAGCGCTCTGTTTCTGCAGAACGGACGCGAATCCGCAAATCTCCCTGTTCGAGTTTATCAATAGTCTCCTCAATCCGGCGGGGCAAACCCAAAGCACTCGAACTCACCTGAGCCGCCTGACGGCCGATTTCGTTAAAAATGCTGCTACTTGTATCATGGCCATTTCCATTACTCATAAGCTGCATGGCAAAAGGTTGTGCCACCTCCATAAAGTTGAACTCGGGATCTAAACCTCTGCCCACCCCTTCGATGGTGGAAAAAGCTCGCATTACAAAAGTAAAAGTAGCTGGGAAGCGAAAAGGTTGGTTGTAGGCAATATCGTAAAGGTCGTCGGTAATCGCGCTCACAGACTGATTTTCAAAAGGCTTGTCCATGAAGTTGTCCAGCATATACTGGATGCTGCGGCGCACTGGACTCATATCACCCGTAGGCACCAAAGCTCCCAAATTGATCAGAGAATCCATAATCCGCTGTCCATCCTTGGAAGCAATGCCGTAGAGCGTCTCCATCAGTCCTTCGCGGACGTTCGACTGGATCTGCCCCATCATGCCAAAATCGTAAAAAATCAGACAACCGTCAGCACTAACAGCGATGTTGCCGGGGTGTGGGTCAGCGTGGAAAAAGCCGTCGTTGAGCAACTGGCGCAAATAAGCTTTTGCGCCCAACTGAGCGATTAATTTACGATCGATACCGGCTGCTTCCAAAGCTTCATAGTGGCTGATTTTAATCCCCGGCAGGTATTCCAAAGTCAGCACTCGCGGAGCCGCATACCGCCAATAAACCCTCGGCACCCGCACCCACTCACAGTTGCTAAAATTCCGGCGAAAAGTATCAGCATTGCGACCTTCATGGAGATAGTCAATTTCCAGCCACAGAATGCGACAGCATTCCTCATAAATCCCCATCCAATCGCGGCCCCGGCCCCACTTAGGATGGTTTTGAAAGTAGCGGGCAATTCCCTTAAGAATTTGCAAATCGATCTCAAACAGTTTCCGCAGTCCCGGTCGCTGCACCTTGACCACCACTTCCGGGCCCGAATGCAGTTGAGCTTTGTGTACCTGACCCAGACTGGCAGCAGCCAGGGGCACTGGGTCAAAGCTGCGATAGAGTTCTTGAACTGTCTTGCCCAAATCTTGCTCGACAATTACTTCTAACTGCTCGTAGCTAAAAGCAGGCACTTTATCTTGCAGCTTAGAAAGTTCCTCGACAAACTCTGCCGGGAACAAATCGGCGCGGGTAGAAAATAACTGCCCAACTTTAATGAAAGTTGGCCCCAAATCCAAGAGTGTTTCTCGAACCCAGATAGCTTGAAAGCGCCGTCTGGCAACTTTCTTTTCTTCAGTCACGCCTCCCCAGTAGCTCCAATTTTTGCTGTCGAGCCACAGCGAAGCCAGCCAGAGCAAAACAAAGGCCCAAATGTCGAAGAAGCGCCGCTTCCGGGAGTATTTTTCGCGATTCCAGCGATAAGCTTTACTTTTGTAGGATTTACTAGCAGTTTTTGGCTCATCGGCTTCGCCAGTGTGCTTGGGGGAGCGATGGCGATTAACAGAGTCATCAATGAGAGCAGACACTTGGGTTCCCAACTTGCTTATTTTATGTTGTTGCTTTGATTGAAAGTAGGAGCGCAAAGCCATGCGCTCACGTAGTAAATAATAGTTGCGGTCGAATCGATCGCTATGGCAAACTGCTGCGGTAACGCTGCAATTCCGATCGCACCAGAGCCACTTCGGCGCGCAGCTCGTCAATAGTCGCTTGCAAATCTGCAGGATGGATGTCTTGAATGGTGGTGGTGCTTGCAGTGCCAGTTCTGGTCTGCATCGCCTCATCCGAAGCTCGATTTGCGCGTTCCACAACTCGATCTGTGAACTGCCGTAGGCGTTCTCTTTGTTCTGCGTCAAATTTGCCGAGTTCAGAGAAAGCGTTGGTTGCTGCGCTTTCTAATTGCTCGTACAATGCTTCGGCAAGTGCTCTGCCTACAAAAAAAGCATGAACTGGGGGTTTACTCATAAAAAATCTCTGTGCGCTTCCGCAACAAATTATAACTTGCTTGTCCCCAATGATGCTTGCTCCCAAAGGAAGGAAGTTTGGGGGAATTGACACTCACACCCCATTGTCGGGGATGGGATTGTTGAGAGTTAGAACAGTCTAACGCGCCACGGCTTAGCCCAAAAGCCTCGTTTACACTGGCTCAAATTCGAGGTTTGGGTTACTTTGTACCAAAATGTTTGCAGCTTGGAAGTATTAATACGCGACATCACACCACCTCAGCGTCGCGCACATATTCTAACATAATTTAAATCAAAATAGAACATAGTCCTGCATTTTTTTGCGGGCATTTGGATTGCAGAGGGAATAGGAAATATTCGATAAACTCAGACGGCGACTGTTGGGATTTTCAGATTCGACGGAAGTTTTTGGAACATAGTCGTTGGCTAGGTATGGCCTTATTATCTCAACTACTGAGCGGATATTTGCTGGCTCATAAAACCAAGTATTTGTCCGCACTTTTAACCAACAAAAACCATACTAATTTGTCGCAGGTTCGGGAAAAGGCATCGTGGGATCTGCCACAGGGGGTGGTGAATCAGGTGCGATCGAACTATCTGAATTGTTGCCACTGCGGCTCGGTATCGCAGGCTCAGGCGATCGCTCGATCGGCGAGGCTATTACTGGCGACGGGGATTCCGACGGCGGCAAGGTTTCAGCGCTAGCACTCTCAGGGGCAGGCGGGGCGGGTGCGGCGGGCGGTTCTGGCGGCAGGGGCGCAACTTCAGGTACTGGTGCGGCTTCTGGTTGGGGATATGGCTCGATTTCGGTTTGAGGCTCTGGAATGGGAGACTCAGAAGGCTCCTCTGCAGGCTCGGGCGTCGGCGATGGCTCAGGTTCCGCTTCGGGATCTGGGGCGCGAGTTTCCTGGCTTGGGGACTCAGAAGGTTCGGCGCTAGTTTCTGAGGGTTCGTCGATCTGTTCGGGAATGTTGCTGCTGTCTAAGGGGGGTTTGGGACGCTTGTTGAGTTCGATGGGGTAGAGAGGGGTGCTTTCGACAGACGGCTGTCCGAACATCGGCTCTGACAAATCGCGGGATTTGAGCAAATCTTCGAGAGATGGGAAGGATTCACTTTTGGGACGATTGCTGAGACTGGTGCTGTTGTAGTGGGATGCTAGGTCAAAACCCATCCAGCCTGCAATTGCAGCGGTTACCACAAACGCCACAAAAGTCAACTGTGGCGGGGGAGGTGCGGGCAATCTGAGACTTTGCTTGCCTTTTCTTTTTACTGATACTCGCTCTGTTTCTTGCAGCATGGTGAGCCAATTTTCCACTGTCTGAGGGCGGTTGTGGGGGTCGATTTCGAGTCCTTGAAGAATAGCTCGCTCGATTCCCGGGCTGAGGTTGGGCTGAAATTGCCGCAACTCGGCCAAGGGAATGCGATCGCGCAGGGGTGCAGCTACGGGGGCCACGCCGGAGAGTAAGTAGTAGAGGGTGGCTGCGATCGCGTAGATGTCAGTCGCCGGTGTACATTTACCGTCATAGAGGTATTGTTCGATCGGCGCGTATCCGGGGGAGAGCAAGTTAGTGTGGGTTTGTTTGGTGCCGGCGGTAAAGCCACGGGGAATTCCGAAATCTATTAACATTACTACGTGAGAATCAGCTCGCCGGATAATATTTTCTGGCTTGATATCTCCGTGCAGCAATCCGCTGTGATGAACTGTACTTACGGCTGAGGCTATTTGCCGAATATAGTGCAGGGCCTGGGCTTCTGGCAGTGGCTGATCGGTTTCGACTATTTGGGCGAGAGTTTGACCCGGAATGTAGTCCATTGCAATAAAAGACTGTCCGGCTTCTTCAAAAAAGTCGATTACCCTGACTATGTTGGAATGCTGACACCGCGACAGGCGTTGGGCTTCGGCAATAAACTGCTGCTGAAATTGGGCAGAGTCTGGGTGTTGGCGCAGACTTTCGTTGAGGGTTTTGAGTACGACGGTTTGGTTTAAATGGGTGTGGATAGCTCGGTAAGTGATGCCGAACCCTCCTATGCCTAAAGTCGCGTTAATTTTGTATTTGCCCTGTTGCAGGACTGTTGCTGGCGCTAAGTTCATCTTCAGTTGATGCCGTTTCCCAAACTATGCTACCGCCTTTGGGTTATTTCGCAGAGTTAGGGGTGAGGTTCGATCGATCGGCGCCCTAGTTTGAGCTTTAGCTCTGCTATATCTTTAATCTTGGCATCCCCACGTCATTTTATCTGTAGTTGGTATTGTGAAACTTAACGCTCCGGCTTTCCAATAATAAAAATCCCGCTCTTGTGGAACGGGAAAGCCATCAGGGTGCATCTATAATTTCTGACTCTAACTTATGGGGGGTACAACCCCTCAGTGCTTTAACAAGTCTTTAAAATTAGTCGATTTTTGTAAAGATTTAGGTTTTAGATTGACTTATAATCAATATTGTGATATATAAGATTGCCGGATGGCGCTCTTGAGCTTGGAGAATTGACAGCAATTCTCGCAATCTGGCTGCGATCACTTCAGTTGAGGCGAACTGGTACATTCCGATGGCGAATACGATCTGGATTTATAGTACGTCGTTTTCCCATTTTGCTCCCAGAGTCACACCTTACAGACCAGATTACCTTTTTGGCTCAGATCAAGTTCAGGCGAGCGGCATAAAATGAGAAAGAGGCATCGTCTCGGGCTTAATCTTGAGACGGCAAATGGCTCAAACCTTGTAAATAAAAAGGCTGTAAGCATTCTCCAGACATTTGTAGCCCATAGCCATAAATGCTTCAATCGCTGTTCGCGTTACACACCAAAGCCTGGAGGCAAGCTCAAGTTCTCCCTTTCGGGGAACTTGAGCTTAAATTGTCACAAATGGGGTCTTGCTGGTAACGAGAAGCGATCGATTAGCAATTAGCAGCAATTAATAATTACTTATTCTTTGGTTTGAAAATGTCTGTTAAACAATCACATTACGAGACTTTACTAGCAGAGTACAGCGAATCTTCTGCCGCGATCGCCCTGCTGAAAAAATATCGGGTTTACATGGAAATGATTCCGAGTATCCGCCGCGCCCATGAGAGTTTAATCACAATTCCTTTGCCAATTGCCCGCTTGCGCGACGGGGTTTCTTATGCCGGAAGCAGCGGCACTAGCATATCGCCCGGACAGGCAGTTTGTTTGCCATGCGATTTGGCTATTTTGATGTGCGATCCTGAATGGAAAGTTAAAATTGGAGTGGAAATTTTGATTTTCATTCATCGTCCGGGCGAAGAGTTTTCTGAGTTGCTCGGCCGCTGGCGACAGTCTCAGGTTTGGCTGGATAAAGGTTACGAATGGGTGATGCCGTACCGCTACAGACATATTTACAGCGATGAAGCTGAGGCTGTTCATCCGCTATTTGTTTTGTTTGAGGAAACGCCGGAACTGATTCAACGGGGTTTGATGGCGGCTGGTTTGCCGTTTGTAGTAGAAAGTTTCGACTCTGGGAGTGAGGAGGTAGAGGAGGAAGAGTTGCTGGGTAGCGGGGAACTGGGAAGTATTGGTGAAGAAAGTTTGGATTTGTAGGGTGGGTGCGATCGCATATAGCCATCGTATTGCTTGAAGTGTAAATTTTTTTCAACGAACCGCAGAGGGCGCTCTGGGCGCAGAGAAAGATAAAAATAATGATGTTGGCGAATCCTGAATCGGGTTGTTATACCACTTCTCCAAAAATATGCTACAATAGCACTTCTAGCAAAAGGACGATTGTATGAAAGTAAATTACCAAGA
>NZ_JAUBPW010000076.1:0-32814 GCF_036700965.1 Microcoleus sp. Pol8_D6
TTAATGAACCCTAAACATTTAAGAAATTGGTTTGCTAATTGCTGCTACTGTACCTCATAATAGCGGGAAACGCTGTATGGGTTGGCTAGCAAGTACCCCGGAACCAGCAGACATCTCAAAAATACCAGAAAACCTGCAACTATCAAGGGCAGAACTATTAAATGTCATGCAATCTTTAGGACGACGGTCATTAGTTGAAACTGTCCAACAAAATGGGCGATCGCACTTTACTATCGCGCCCGTAATCAGAGAGTATATAACAAACAAAAAATGAAAATCGCCACCTGGAACGTCAACTCAATCCAGTAGTAATAAATATGTAGTGAAGTTTAATTACAGTAATTGAATACATATGATAATTTTATAAATGACACAATCAAATTTTGTGATTTTAATATTTCTTTACGCGCTCGAATGTAGATTTAGTTACACTTCTGCTCTCATGACTAAACTATTGCTGGAATCCTTAATATCTGCCAACATTAGTTGAGTTATGTAATATGATGCCCTAACGATTGCTCATGATGACGATCCCTTCGTACCAGTAGTTTCAGGAGTTTTTATTAGGGGTAATCGACCCGACATGATAGAATATGCTATTTTTACGACCAGACTGCCCTGATTGTGGTTCAAATCACATAGTGAAAACTGGTATTATTCATAATAAAAAACCAAAACACAAATGTCAAAGTTGCGGTCGCCAATTTGTCGAAAATCCGACAAACAAAGTAATGAGCTTCACAAACACAAGATTTAATCGATCGACTTCTTTTGGAGAAGATTTCTTTGGCTGGTATAGCTAGAAGCACGGGTGTTTCTCAAAAATGGTTACAGTATTATGTAAATAATAAATATGCCTCAATCGAACGTACAGTAAAGGTTAAACCTAAAAAAAAGTCAGATTGAATGTTGAATGTGATGAACTGTGGTCATTTGTAGATTACAAATAAAATAAGCAATGGGTGTGGTTAGCAAGGGATAGAGAAACCAGAGAAATTATTGGTGTTTATATTGGCGACCGTAGCCAAGAAGGAGCCAAACAATTATGGAATTCTCTACCTCCTGTATATCGACAATGTGTTGTTTGTTATACAGATTTTTGGCAGGCTTATGCTTGTATTTTTCCTTCGCTACGCCATCAACCAGTTGGTAAAGACAGTGGAAAGACTAATCACATTGAAAGATTTAATAATACTTTGCGCCAACGTGTTTCTCGGCTCGTAAGAAAGACTCTTTCATTTTCTAAAAAGTTAGAAAACCATATTGGTGCTATTTGGTATTTTATCCATCATTACAACTATGTTTTGAGCCAATGAATATCTAATTACTACATATTTATCACTACCCAATTTTCGACGGCTTAATGTTTGGCTTGAATCATGAGGATGGTGGAGTGCTGGAATTTTGGCTAGTTTTGGTGGGAGATGGGCCTAGTTTTGGTTCGTATGTGGCTAATGCTGCGCTAAGTTTTTGGATTTCTGGCCATAGCTCTACTATCAAGGCTTCTTTTGCCTCGTTCGATAGTTGCTTTAAGTCGGGGAGTTTTTCCATTCCTTGATCTAATGTCTATCTTGTCTTCTTGTCAAGGGGGTTGAGCAATTACAAATAAAATTACTCTATTTTGCAACTAACCCTAATGGAAACATTAATAGGACTTACGCATAGGGGCATAGAAACCGGGTATTTTACGACAATAGTTGGTTGTGACTTCTGATTCGGTAAAAAACCCGGTTTCTTCGATGGGAGTGCGTAAGTTCTGAGTAAATCAATAAGGGCGGGCAGTGCCAGTCCTCTTACTTCTCATTACTCCGAAATACCGACTTACCCTTCGCTTTCAGAGTATTAGCCGCATCTGCTAAAGTCTGCGCGAAAGGCTGCTGCGAGTGCATGAAAACGCGAGCGGTATTGCGTCCCGGCATCCCCGAAATTGAGCCACCCGGATGCGTTCCCGCCCCCGTGAGGAACAAACCATCGATCGGCGTTTTGTAATTCGCCAACTCCGGCAAAGGACGGAAAAATATCATCTGATCTAGCGTCATATCAACGTGATAATAATTCCCTTTCAAAGCCCCCAAACGCTCTCCCAATTCTGCCGGACTTTCCACGTGGCGTCCTATAATAGAATTTTTGATATTTGGCGCGTATTCTGCTAATTTATCAATGCAGCGATCGGCAACTTTGTTCTTCAGCTCATCCGTCCAACCCGTACCGTGCTGGCCGGTTCCTTCAGCATTTTCGATCATGTAAGGAGCAAAAAATTCAATCCAAGCCGTATGATGTCCGGGGGGAGCCATTGACGGGTCTAGTACCGTCGGAAACACCACATACATCGATGGGTCTGAGTCGGGGATTCTGCCAATTGAAGGGTCGCTGTGAGCGATTTCAACGTGTCTCACCGAGTCGGCAATTAAAACCGAACCGATTAAAAATTCGTCCCGATGATTCCAGCGCTCAAACTTGGGCATTTCATTTAGAGCTAAGTCTATTTTGAGAATAGTCTCGTTGTTGTTAACAATTTTGCGCTCCAATCTTTCCCGCAAATCCGGGTCGGCACTGTCAACATCGCTGGAGTCCATTAAGTGCAGAAACAAGCGCTTAGCATCAATATTAGAAATGACACCTTTTGTCGCGCGGTATTCCGTGCCGTTGGCAACTCGAACTCCCACAGCGCGACCGTCATCAATTAAGATTTTCTCGACGTGCTGGTCGGTAAGTACCACACCAGAGTAACTTTTCACTACATTTAGCAGCGCTTGCACTAATGCACCCGTCCCTCCGCGCGGTCTTGCCATGCCGGGATTGTGTCTCATTGCCAGCATAATTGCGCCTACAGCAAGGGTTTTTTGCGAAGGAGGCGCGCCGAGTTCTGAGGCGAATCTTGCTAGGGGTGCTTTGATAAATTCCTCGTCAAACCACTCGTTGACAATGTCTTCAGCGCTGGTGAGCATCGTGCGAATAAAGTCCAGCGTTTTGTCGGGGGAACCGATGACTGACAATAAATCTTTGATCTTTGAAATATCGTAGTTGCCCAGAATATCTATGATGGATTTTGGTGGCGCATTAAACATCGGAACCATTGCACCTAAAGCCCGCTGCCAAAAGTCTGTATATTCGGCATATTTTTTAGCATCGCGCTCGTTGTAGCGCGCAATTTCAGCACAAGTTTTTTCTACAGATTTGTGTGCTAAGAAATATTTACCGTCGGGATGCGGACAAAAGGCAACTGGATCGCAGAAAAGATATTCTAAACCGTGTTTTTCCAGTTCTAATTCTTCGACAACTGGTCCTAAATGGATAAACTCGTGGTCGATTGCGCACATATTGAATTTAAAATCCGGCAATTCCGGAATCGCAGCTTCAGTAGTTGCCGCGCCGCCGGGAACCGAACGTTTTTCTAACAACAGAACGGTATATCCAGCTTTCAGCAGATAAGACGCACAGACGAGTCCGTTGTGACCTGCGCCTATGATAATGACATCATACGTTTGCATAGATGAAGTTCTAGGGAGAGGATATTTTGCTTATTTTACAAATGTTAACAACTTTGCCGTCTCTACCAATAGAAATAGATTCATTGTCAATAAGCCTTTTTAGCATATTACAAAAGATGGAGCTTTGAAAAAACGCTGTTGTGTAAGCGCCTTATTTCTTCTTGAATTTACAGAGCTATCGCCTTTCTTATATCGCGCCAATGCCAATATTGTACTCTATTTAGCCACATTTATTTGCATTAAAGTAAAAATTTAAGCAAACGAAGTAAGAAGGAAAAAGGAAGAGGAAAGGGAGCAGAGGTAATAGGTAATAGAAACAGTTTTGAGATTGCTTTTTTCCTGGCCACACGGCGATTGGAAGGAGTTAAGCCCTAGGAAAATTACTTACTCCACACTCAAAACTGCTAGCCAATTACCTATTAGTACAGTGAGAAATATTACTTCAGTTCCCGCAATGCCGCCTCAGATTTTTGTACACCATCATTGTTGCCTTGCTGGCGGTAAGTGTCGAGGGCTTGTTGAAAAGCTTCAATTGCTTCGGATTTGCGATCGCGCGCTTGGAGTGCCTTACCCATATTGTAATAAGCTTCTGCCCGGTTTGGATCAAGCTTAATCACTCGCCGAAAAGTAGTAATCGCTCCTGAAAAATCTTGTTTTTCCAGTTGAATTTTTCCCATTCCTGCGTGTGCTTCCACTAAATTAGGTCGCACCGCAATAGCCCGCTGATAAGCTATAAGCGCTCCGTCGAAGTCGTTTTGAGCCTGGAGAAGTTCGCCAATTTCTAGCTGCACTTCTGGATTCCGGGGCTCCAATTTGGCAGCTTCTTCAAAAGCTGCTAGCCCTTCGGAAGTATAGCCGGCACGCAGCAAAGCAGTGCCTAATTTTAACTGGACACCTGCTTGTTTGGGAGCGAGTTCGGCTGCTTGTTGGAGCACGGTGACAGCACTGGCAAAACTTCCCTGCTGGATCAATACTAAACCCATTGAAGAATAAGCTTGCCAATTTTTCGGATCGAGGGCGATCGCCTCTTGGTATGCTTTAAAAGAACCGCTGTAATCTTTTTGCTGAAAGAGTACCACTCCGAGACCGATTCGGGCATTGACATTTTTGCGATCGAGCACAGCGGCGCGGCGGTAAGCTGTGGCTGCTGCGGGATAGTTTTGTAAATTCGCCATAGCATATCCTAATGCGTATTGGAAGTCAGCATTATTCGGTTCGAGACCGATCGCTTGTTGGTAAAATTCTACTGAGGCTTGATAGTTGCCCTGACGCGCTTCTAAATAGCCAATACCCGAAAAAATGCGGGGGTTTTCCGTATCTAAACGCGCCGCTTCTTGATAAATGGCGATCGCCCTAGTGTAGTCTCCTAAATCTACAAACTCGCGCCCTTGTCGCAGCAGATCATCTAAATTTGAATTATTTTGAGGGTTGACTTGAACGGATATTTCTGCTGAGAGCGCTATCTGCGGCGCTGCGACAGCGAATCCTGCTACTAGCAACGTACTGAATACCAAGAGACTTTGTTTGTGCACGGCCATGTGTTTCAAAGAGTATGTGGAATGGAAGAGCGAGTTGCTGTCTGCTTGGCAAGCTGACAACTAATGATTTACCAGGAATGTTTGAGTGGCGAGATGTAGTAAATCTACAGAACAAGACCCACTCAAAATTTTCGCGATTGAGGCCAACTGATGATTGTAACAACAACTGATATCATCCAAGGAGCAGAAATTCAATCTTACCTGGGAATTGTAACTGCTGAGGTTGTATACGGCACCAATGCCCTGCGAGATTTCTTCGCTGGCATTCGCGACATCATCGGCGGACGCACCGGCAGTTACGAGGAAGTGTTTCTCAAAGGACAGCGAGATGCCCTCGCGGAACTGGAAAAACGGGCTCAGCGCCTCGGCGCCAATGCCGTAATCGGGGTGGAAGTTGACACCGGCACGATTAATGTAGACTCAAACGGGGCTTTGCTGCTGATTACTGCCGTTGGAACGGCTGTAAGATTGCGTTAAGCTGTTTTTTCTGTATACGTCCGCATTTTCTGTATACATCCGGCAAGTTTTCCAACGGGATAAAATAGTTATCAGTCATCAGTCATCAGTCATCAGTCATTAGCTAATAGCGGGTGGCTGGGGGCGGATGACTTTTTCGTTTCTTTCTTCAGACATAGATACTGGTTATTTCCCCAGGCAGATATAGTTTCTATCAATCTCAGCCACAATCAATGCTTAAGTGAAAGATTGTTAAAAATTAAAGCAAATCTCAGAGGAAAAAAAAATCTATGTCATACGTAAATAGACCTGTAGATAACGTTGGTACCGAACCCGTGGTCGTAAATTCAGTGATGGAATACCACGATCGAGTACGTTGGGGCCCGATTTTTTCTGGTTTGGTAATTGCGATCGGCACACAACTGGTGTTAAGTGCATTGGGCGCTGCGATCGGGTTGAGCAGCATTGCTGGTTCAGGAGCTCCGCGCACTATTTCAGGGGACGTGGGTGCCGGCGTCGGAATTTGGTCAATTATTAGTTTGTTAATTAGCTTGGCCGTTGGCGGTTGGGTAACTGCTCGCGCTTGCGGCCCGATGAATCGCAACACAGCGCTTTTGAACGGAGCAATTTTGTGGGCAACTACCTTAACAATTGGCTCTTGGCTGTTAGCAAATGGCGTGGCTGGTACTTTTGGCGTAATAGCTGCGAATGCGGGAGAAGCAATTAATCAAGCGCAGCAGGGCGGAGTAGATTTGCCGAACCGAGCACCTAACGTATCTGCTCAGGATGCTCGCAATATTGCTGGTAATGCTGCAAAAGCTGGTTGGTCGTTTTTGTTCGGCTCGCTATTGGGTTTAGTTGCTTCGATGGTAGGAGCATCTGCCGGTGCGCGCACTCCCCGGAATTACTCATAAAAGTTTCGTCAGACACGGAAAGTTCATATTCAGGAAAGCACTTTTTTTAAGGTGCTTTTTTGTTGCTTGAATTCGTCAACTATTTTTTTATTGTTGGCAGGTTATACCTGAAAACGCATTTTTTGAGGCTCTGCCTCCCGGTTTTTAAAGCGAGGCAGAGCCTCCATATCTTTCTTCCCAGGCAGAGCCTGGGAAGGAGGATAATGAACGATCAAAGCGAGAGAAATGTGCTTATAGCGTACCCTACGAATTAAGCGCTGAAGTATTTGGCGGCCGGGTGATAGGTGATAATTGCCGTTGTTGATTGTTCCGGATACAGTTGTTCGCTTTCATCCATATAGAGGTTGATACGATCGCACTTTAACAATTCCAGTTGCTTGTACTGATCCGCCATATTCGGACAAGCAGGATAGCCGAAACTGTACCGCGAACCGCGATATCTTTGTGCCAGCATATCGCGAATGTTGTCCGGTTCCTCGCTACCAAAGCCCAATTCGCGCCGAATTCGCGCGTGAGTCCATTCTGCTATTGCTTCCGCTGTCTGTACCGCTAATCCATGAAAGTAGAGATAGTCGGTATATTGATTGTTAGCAAATAGCTTTTGCGCGTACTCTGTAGCCATCTCTCCCACTGTCGCTACTTGCATCGGAAATACATCGATTTTACCCGATTCTTTGGGCGCAAAGAAGTCGGCAATGCACAGCCGTCGCGCCGATTTTTGCCGGGGAAATGTGAATGTTGCAGCGGGTGTCGATACATCTTGCCCGCCATCCATGATTTCTGGATCGTACAAATGCAAAGAATTACCTTCAGCTTGACAGGGAAAATACCCGTAAATTGCTTGCGGCTGCAGTAAATTTTCGGTGATGACTTTGTGTTTCCACTCTTCCAAGATGGGATAAACTTTTTCCGCTAAGAAAGCGTCGTATTCTTCCCGCGATTGGTCTTTTGGCTTGCGGAATTGCCACTGACCCGCAACTAAAGCTTGCAAATCTAAGTGCCAGAAAATCTCTTCAAAGGGGATGTCTTCTCCCTGCAACAGTTTCGTTCCCCAGAAGGGAGGATTCGGGCGATCGATATCTGCTGAAACTGCCTCGGATCGCCTGGTATCTATTACCACAGGAGTGTCTGCTTTCTTGGCATCTTCTACAGAATTTTCTGGCGCAGCTTTAGCTTCTTTAACCGCGCCATTATCCTGTCCTATTTCATCTAAAAATCCTTGCAAATCTTCCCATTTACCCGCAGATTTTGCAGGCATGAGTTTGTCCATAAAGTGCAAGTCGGAAAACGCATCTTTGCCGTAAATAACTTTACCTTTGTAAGTATTTTGACAGTCTTCATGCACAAACTTGGGAGTCAAAGCGGCGCCGCCCAAAATTACCGGAACGGTAATTCCTTTCTGGTTGAACACTTCCAGATTCTCTTTCATGAACGCGGTGGATTTTACCAGCAAGCCACTCATCGCTATACAGTCGGCTTTGTGCTTCTCGTAAGCTTCGATGATATTGTCAACCGACTGTTTAATTCCCAAGTTGATCACTCGGTAGCCGTTGTTTGATAAAATAATGTCAACCAAGTTTTTGCCGATATCGTGAACGTCGCCTTTGACAGTAGCTATGATGAATGTCCCTTTGGCATTGTCCCCGGATTCGGACTTTTCCATGTGCGGTTCTAAATAGGCAACTGCCGCTTTCATTGTTTCTGCTGACTGCAAAACAAAGGGCAGTTGCATTTGTCCCGAACCGAACAATTCTCCGACTACTTTCATGCCGTCTAACAGGAAAGTATTGATAATGTGGAGAGGCGGATAGGTTTCTAATGCTTTGGCGAGTTGGATATCTAGTCCAATGCGTTCGCCGTCGATGATGTGCTGCTTCAGGCGTTCTTCTACCGGAAGGCTTGCGTCTTCTGTCCGATCGCGCTTGGTAGTTTTGCCCGCAAACACCGTTGTTAGCTCGCCCAAGGGGTCGTAAACGCAAATTTCGCCGTCAAACTCCCGTTCGTCGTAAATCAGTTTACGGCAGATTTCTTGGTGTTTGGGGTCGATTTTGGCGAGGGGCAAAATCTTATTAGCGCTGACAATTGCCGAGTCCATCCCGGCTTGCATCGCTTCGTGCAAAAACATGGAATTCAAAACTTGCCGCGCCGCCGGATTCAAGCCGAAGGAAATGTTAGAAACTCCTAAAATTACGTGACAACCGGGCAATTCTTGGCGGATGCGGCGGATCGATTCGATGGTGGCTTTGCCGTTTTTTCTGTCTTCTTCAATCCCGGTGGAAATAGGCAATGCTAGGGTGTCAAAAAATATTTCCTCAGCGGGAATTCCGTAGGCGACGGCGGCGTTATATGCGCGCTGGGCGATCGCAAATTTTTGGTCAGCAGTTCTGGCCATCCCGTCTTCGTCAATTGTCCCGATAACTATGCCCGCGCCGTATTTTTTCGCCAACTCCAAAACTTGATAAAAACGCGGTTCTCCGTCTTCGTAGTTAGTGGAATTCAGCAAACATTTGCCGCCCGCAACTTTTAAGCCTGCTTCCATCTTTTCCCATTCGGTGGAATCCAGCATTAAAGGGAGAGTTGCATTAGTCACAACGCGGGAAACTAATTCTTTCATGTCTCGCACGCCGTCGCGGCCGACATAATCAACGTTGACATCGAGAATGTGCGCGCCTTCTCGCACTTGTTCTCTGGCCATTGCTACTAAACCGTCCCAGTCTTCGGCGTTTAGCAAATCGCGGCATTTTTTGGAACCGCTGGCGTTGAGTCTTTCGCCGACAATTAAGAAGGAATTTTCTTGTTCGTAGGGTTGGGCGGTGTAAATTGAGGCGGCAGATGGTTCCCAAGTAATTTCGCGAATTTTGGGTTTAAGAGTTTTGCCAATTTCTGCTAGTTCGCGGATGTGATCGTAGCGGGTGCCACAGCAGCCACCGATGACTTGCACGCCTAAGTCTTCGACAAAGCGCATCAAGGCCATTTTTAATTCTATTGGCGTGAGTTTGTAGTGCGCGTGCCCGCCGATGTTTTCGGGTAAACCGGCGTTGGGAACGCAGGAAACGACGAAGGGCGAATGTTCGGAAAGGTATTTGACGTGTTCGGCCATGCGATCGGGCCCGGTGGCGCAGTTCAGGCCTAAAATGTCGATCGGGTACGGCTGCAAAATTGCTAGGGCGGCGCTGATGTCGGAACCGACTAACATTGTGCCGGTGGCTTCCATTGTGACTGATACCATTAACGGAATTCGCGCACCTTTTTTCTTAAATACTTCTTCAATGGCATTTAATGCTGATTTAATTTGCAGCACATCTTGACAAGTTTCGACAATAAATAAGTCAACGCCGCCGTCATAAAGTCCTTCTGCTTGTTCGGCAAAAGCGGCGGTGAGAGTGTCGAAATCGATGTGTCCTAATGTTGGCAATTTGGTGCCTGGCCCGATCGATCCTGCGACAAATCGAGGTTTTTCTGGGGTGGAAAATTCAGCGGCGATACCCTTGGCGAGTTCGGCTGCTGTTTTGTTGAGATAATATGCTTTGTCTGCCAAATCGTATTCCGCGAGTACGATGGAAGCGCCGCCAAAGGTGTCTGTTTCGATGACATCGGCCCCTGCTTCGAGGAATCCCCGGTGCACGTTGGCGACGGCTTCCGGTTTCGTGTGGACGAGATATTCGTTGCAGCCTTCGTATTCTTTGCCGCCAAAGTCTTCTGCGGTGAGGTTTTGGACTTGCAGGTTGGTTCCCATTGCGCCGTCGAAGACGATGACGGGGCGTGACGGGTGGTGGAGTCGATCGAGGAATCTGCTATTCATAAGCGGTCAAAAAAAACGCAGGTGCTATATATTTACAATTTTATCTATTGTGCAATATTGTCAACAATTATGTGACTCTTGCCAAACGACTAATTACTGAAGGATTTAATGCTGCTGACAATAGTTCGATCGTAGCTGTAATTTTAGCGATCGCCCTGGATTCTTGTCAAAATTCTGTTGTGCGTGAGCCTGCGAGGGGAAAACGGGCTAGTTGCGAGGGATTTTTTCGCTTAACTGCTGACGAATTTTGTCAAAATGCGATCGCCACAAATAAAGGAGTTATATAGCAATCCTAAATGACTCGTTTATTTTTACCCCACCCCAACCCTCCCCGAACCCGCTGGGAGTCCGTAATAAATTCACAAATGATGCGAAAATTGCTCTATAACTACAGCATTAAGATTTTTTTCTCATTTTTCTGTTGGAAGGTCTTTTAGGCAGTCGCTTAATTTCACTTTCTCCTCCTGGGACTTCTACTTTTTTTACATTTTCTTCTACTTCTTCTATAATTTCTAAATCACCAACTTCAACCTCGCCCCCGCTGATTTTTTCCTCTTCCTCAGCCTCCTCCGCATTCTGTTGATTTGCGATTAACTGCAGGTCCCACCCAGAATTTTGAATCGGCAATTGTGCGATTTCTTGAATAATTTCACCTTCTTCAATCTGCTGTTCAATTTCCACCGCCGCTAAATCTTCCTCCGTAGTAGGAAAGTTATCAAGTTCTTGATTAATTTTATTTTCTATTATTTCTTTCTCTACTAGCTGCATAGATAACTGCTGGTTTTCCCTGGACAATTCCTCAACCTTAGTCGCCAGCATTCTAAGCTGTTCGTTGAGAACGCGAATTTCTCGGTTTTGCTGCTGAATCAGTTCTTCGGCATCAGCAATAGTTCGATTTCTATCTAATATCACCTCATTTCTAGTTTCTAATTCCAAAGCGCTCATAGCTGCTTTAATCACATTATAAAAATGTGGTTTAGATACATCAACTTGTTTAGCATTATGGCGACTTTTTCCCAAAAGTCCAATTTTTTCTCCTTGCTTAACAGCCAAAACAAAACCTTGATGATTTTTTATTTTTAATTCCTTGACAAAATCCACTTGAACTAAACTGCAAATATATTTGTGACAGTCAAAATAAAATTCTGCTTTCATAAAAAAGCACCCCTTTCTGCTATTGTCCCGCAGAATTATAGCACGAACAGACTTTGTGCGGGAAATAAAAAGAAATAAATAATCGATAGCCCATTATGGTCACAACAAAACTTCATCATGAACCAGACCTTCCGGCAACTCTATCACACCGGCAATCAACTTCCAACAAGGGTCATCTCCCTCCCAATCATCCGGCCGCCAAGGCATAGTCAAACTCACTGTTACCAAACAAGGTTTTTGCGGTCGATAGCCCAACTCTAACTTTCTAATAAACACCGGATCGGTAATTGTTGCAGTCAATCTTTGACCATGCTGCGTGACAATAGATCCTTTCCATTTATTACCACCTTCCTTTCTTTTAATTGGCTCGTTTACCGTAAATCTTACTGCTTTGACTAATTGCAAAGTTAGGCGCTCGCACATTGACAAAGACTGCATATATTCCACCGTAACATATTGCAAATCGTTGTGCAAAATATACTTTTGACTATTGCAATATTTCAGCAAATATGCTGGCGGAACTTTCCCTACTTGCCGCCATTCTCCCGGTAAAACAGAAAGATTTTCACACGCAAAGCCAAAGTCCGGCCCCGTCTTGGCTAGAGGGATTTCTAGAACATCTAACAACGCGGGTTCAAGTCTATTTATCAGCCACATTTCTTTAGGGATTTTGCCATCTGGTAAGTCGGAAACAGGACGCACCCACTTACCTTGAAGTTCATTAATTCCGGCGATGCACCTGTCGCCGTGTTTCCAGGAATTAGCGAGACAAATTATTTGAGTCATTCGATTTTAGATTTTAGATTTTAGATTTTAGATGTTAGATGTTAGATTTTATATTTTAGATTTATCCCACAGTGATACAGTATTTTCCCTAAATCACAGATGATTAATGGTGACATTTTTCCACTTATCGCTGAGATATTCAGCAACTAAGCGGCGATGACAATTATGAGGTTTTGGTTCGCTACAAAGCAGACACGCACAGTCCATAAGATCCGATGAAACATTGTGTTCAATTTGTCGATCGCCCATTAAGCCCAAAAACTTCTGTTTATAAACATCCCAATCTCCCTTTTTCTTTTTATAATCATCCAAAATATCTTGAGTCGGCGCTAAATCCAGCACATGAAAATACTCAATATTACCAATGGTTCGCAGAAAATATTCTAAATCTTTCCGCTTAGCAAAACCTGCTAACTGTGATACATTATTCAGCCGTGTATCTATCACCCTGCGGACTCCCGCTTGCACCAAAATCCCAAAAAAATCCTCCGCACTTTTTTGAGTAAAACCAATTGTAAATAAATTAATTGCTTTCTTTGGTGACATAAGCTATTTCCAATCCGTGACGATAATAAGCTGTTTCTAAATCAACTATTTCCTGTTTAACTTGAGGCTCTAATTCAAACAAGCTTAGCTGAATTGGCTCATTATTTTTTTTGCCTTTGTTAAACTTGCTCAAAAGTCTTTCTTCTAAATGCTGGTGCGATTCTAAATTGCCATCTGACAAAATGTGATTAATTTGTAAATTAAACTCTCTGACTTTGCGGCAAACTAAAATAGTCCGATGACAAGTAATCGGGTCTTTTTCCGCACACATTAAACTGATTTTATAATTGGCGGCGCCTTTTAGCAAGCGCTGAATTCCTGCGGAAAATAGAGAAGTTGCTGCTATGCGATCGTATAAAGCTTTACCGCTAGTATCGTAACAGCTTAAATCCTCCGGTCTCGCGCCCAACTCTTTGCCTAAAAAAACATATTGAATGCCGACACTTGACAGAGAAGCTTTAATTTCGGATTTATTAAAATGAGGTAAATAGCGGCTAAACGGATGCGATCGCACGTCCGCAACCGCCGTAATTCCGTGTTGTTGCAGCAGCAAAATAAACGCTTCAATACTCAGATTGGAGTGTCCGATCGTAAATAATTCCATTGCTTCGATCTTACTATGCAGTCTTTGCCTTGCGGAGAAGAGTTTGTGTAGCCTGATTGTTTCAACCTGTAGACTTCAACCTGTGGTTTTTTTCACCAACTTTTGAATCAAAAGTTGCAAAGTCAGCAGCATCAAACCCACAGATGCAAAAGCAAAAACACCCGCACCCAAAGCCACAATTCCCATTACTAAAGTTCGCACAGCCGCCGCAATATTAATTGCAGTCACATTGTCAGAATGAATCGGTTTATTAGCAAAAGTTTGGGCGATAGACAAAGTTAGCGCGTACAAAGCTGCTGCAAACCCGCCCGCCATCAGCGAACCAGTCAGACACCGCAAAACCGTCGGCGGCGTGGAAGATGCAGAGGTTGCATCTCCAGCCGAACTCGGAGGTTGAGAAGTAGAATCTGGATTAGTTAAATCAGTCATTGCGATTTTAGATTTTAGATTTTAGATTTTAGATTTTTGGTTAATTCACCAAAACTAAAATCTCTGTTGAATGACATTTTATCAGTTCTTCGAGTTCAATAGACTCTGCGAAAAGTTAGATTCATCTTTACCATCGCCTGTTAGACAGGTTTAACTGGCGATCGCGATCGCACCATCTTCGAGTTACACCCTCGGAATCGGCGCTTTTACATCATTTTCCTCCGAAAAAATCCGAATCCCAGTATTGCTAAACTGTGCTACCCAAAAATCCAAATCGGGAGAAGCGATCGCACTTTTAACCCGTTCCATAACTTGCTGAGCCTGCTCTGAAGACTCCGCCAGCGCAAACACCGTCGGCCCGGAACCCGACATCATCGTTCCCAAAGCCCCCGCCGACTCAAAAGCCTGGCGCAACTGCAAGACCTGCGGGTACACAGGCAAAGCAACTTTTTCTAAATCGTTGTGCAGCAATTGACCAATTTTTGATCGATCTTTTTGGGCGATCGCCCCCACCATCGGGCCCGAATGCAACCGTTGCCGGCGGCACTCCAAATCTTCCGCTGCACAATAGGAACTACTGAACTGCTGCCGATAAGTTTGATAGGCCCAGGCGGTAGAAATACTGAGATTGCGGTACTTGGCCAACACCACATAAAAGCCCCCCAAATCAGGCAGCGGCGACAGTTTATCTCCGCGACCAGTTGCCAAAGCCGTACCTCCAGCAATGCAAAAAGGCACATCCGAACCCAAAGTTCCCCCCAACTCTTGCAACTCCGACTGAGTAAGTCCCAATTGCCACAGCAAATCCATCCCAACTAAAACCGCAGCCGCATTGGCCGAACCGCCTGCAAGCCCCGCCGCCACTGGAATCTGCTTGTGAATCGCAATCTCGACTCCGCCGTATTTCGCCAAAGCATCGGGGAATTGCTTCGCCAACAAATCCGCCGCCCGGTAGGCCAGGTTATTCTTATCAGGAGGGACTTGCGGGTGATCGCAGCGCACGCGAATCGTGTCCGTACCGATCGCGCGCAAGTCAATTCGATCGGCTAAATCTATGCTTTGAAGTACCATCGCCAGTTCGTGATATCCGTCGGGGCGATCGCCTATGATTTCCAAATACAGATTGATTTTTGCTGAAGCTAGCAGAGAATATGAACGCATAGGTGATTAAGCCGCAGGTGAAAGAAACCCCTGGTTGAAATTAATTGACACCAGTCAGAGTCCATTTTCTCACAACTCAAAGGAAATATTATGCAGGAAATGTGGAAAACTTTTTTTACTTCCGGGCCATTTATTCCTCACGGCCACTGCTATCTCTGGCATACCCCATTAGTCGGGCTTCACATTGCCTCAGATTCTATCATTGCACTCGCGTATTTTTCCATCCCCATTACATTGGTTTATTTTATTTCCAAACGCGAAGATTTGCCTTTTGATTGGATCTTTGCCCTGTTTGGAGCCTTTATCGTCGCCTGTGGCATCACTCACATATTTGAACTCTGGACACTTTGGCATCCTAACTATTGGCTTTCAGGAACAATGAAAGCAATTACTGCCCTTATTTCCTTAGCTACAGCCATACTTTTGGTAGACTTAATGCCTCAAGCCCTAGCACTCCCCAGTCCCGCACAGTTAGAATCCGCCAACCGACTCCTAGAAGCTGAAATTGTCGAGCGCCAATTAGCAGAAGCTGCCCTACAAAAAGCTAAAGAAGAATTAGAAATTCGCGTTGAGAAACGCACCGCAGAGTTAAAGTCTCAAACGCAACATCTAGAATTTGCCAACCGACTCCTAGCATCGGAAATTGTCGAGCGCCAGTTAGCAGAAGCTGCCCTACAAAAAGCTAAAGAAGAATTAGAAATTAGAGTTGAGGAACGCACCGCAGAGTTAAAATGTCAAACTCAACAGCTCGAACAAGCCTTGTCTGAATTGAAGCAAGCTCAATCCAACCTAATTCACAGCGAAAAAATGTCATCTTTAGGGCAATTGGTCGCTGGTGTTGCTCATGAAATTAACAATCCGATTAACTTTATTTACGGCAATATTACTCACACCCGCCAGTATGCCAATAGTTTGCTAGAACTGGTGAATCTCTATCAAGAACAGTATCCGAATCCCATACCCATAGTTCAAGAAAAAATCGAGTCTATAGATTTAGACTTTATCATCTCTGACCTGCCAAAAATATTAATTTCTATGATAAACGGCGCTGAGCGGATTTTTGGTATTGTCAAGTCGCTGCGAATTTTTTCTCGCCATGACGAAGCAGAAATGAAATTAGCCGACATTCATGAAGGAATTGACAGCACACTGATGATTTTGCAAAGCAGATTGAATGCTAAGCCCGGTTTGGAGAATATTCAAGTTATCAAAGAATATGGCAACTTACCCCGAATAGAGTGCTACCCCGGACAGCTAAATCAAGTGTTTATGAATATCCTGGCTAATGCTATTGATGCTTTAGAAGATGACAGCCACAGCGAGTCGATTGCAGCCCATGAAGCGAATCCCCGCCGCATCAAAATCTCTACCAAACTTTTAGAAAGTGAAGTCGTAGAAATCCGAATTAGCAACAACGGGCCAGAAATCACAGAATCGGTGAGGAACCAGTTATTTAATCCATTTTTTACCACTAAACCAGTAGGTAAAGGCACGGGATTAGGTTTATCAATTGGCTATCAAATTATCACAGTAAGACATCAAGGCGAATTGCAGTGTATTTCTGCACCGGGGAAAGGTGCAGAATTTATTATTAACATTCCGATTAGCCTGCAATAAACCTTTAAGAATCCCCATAAAACCTCAATTCAACTGTTAGTATTCAGACCAAAGACTGGTTTTTCGTAAATAGGAATTACGCCCGATTGTTGAGCAACCATTTTTTTTTAGGCAAAGACTCGTTGTACACAGCAGATTCGGTAAAAAACCCGGTTTATGGGCCCCGATGCGTAAGTCCTGATAAAAAAAGAATTCCCAAATACGCCACTTATTTAAGAAGTCGGGTATCTAACAAAATCTTGAATTTTAAACATCAGAGAGCATATTATTACTCAAACTTACCCATTGATCCACGCTTAAATCTTCAGCGCGAGATTGAGGATTTATCTGTAACTCTTCTAGCAAGTGAACGAGTTTATCTAAGTCCACAGCCCCTTTCAAATTATTTCGCAGCATCTTGCGCTTGCTACCAAATCCCAACTTAACTAAATTCTCCAAATAGCGCGGATTAACCGCCGCAGTTTCTATCTCTCTGGGAAGCAGCCGCACCACGGCGGAATCGACTTTTGGTGGCGGAAAAAAGTCTTTAGACGGCACATCACAAATTAACTCGCATTCTGCTAAATACTGCACACGCACTGACAGCGCGCCAAAAGCTGTCGAACCCGGTTTAGCGTAAAGCCTTTGGGCTACTTCTTTCTGCACTAAGAGCACGATCGCATCGAAGGGTTTAGCCGCAGGAACAGATATCGTTCCCAGCAGTTTTTGCAGAATCGGGCCAGTAATATTATAGGGAATATTGGCAACAACTTTATTGGGATTTTGGAATTTTGGAAAAGCGGTTAATTCAGCCTCTAAGTCCATTTCCAAAAAGTCGCCTTGCAGCAGTAAAAAATTGTCGGTTTTGCCGAGTTGTTTGGCTAGTTTGAGACACAAATCTCGATCGATCTCCACAGCAACAACAGACTCAGCCGCAGGCAGCAAACGCCGAGTCAAAATCCCCGTACCCGGCCCAATTTCCAGGACGCGATCGCGATCCAAAGAAGCCGCTTTCACAATCTTATCTAAGGCTTTCTCGCTTTTGAGCCAATGTTGAGCAAACTGTTTCCGGGGTCTGGTCGATCGCATTTTTTGAATTTTTGGAGAAATCTTAGCCTGTCATTCTATCACAGCTCAATATCTTTTCCTAACCTACGGTCATGTTTATTTTTGTTAACAGGGGTTGAACTAACCAAAAAACATGGGCACTATAAAAGGATAAACGATAAAAAATAAATTAATTTATTCCCAATTACCAACAGCACGACACGGAAGGCACGGATACACGGATAGCTGTTTTTCCAAATAACCAATAACAAATAACGAAGAACCAATTACCAATTCCCCAAAAATGAAATTCCAACGAGTATTTGGTACATTACCCAAAACCACAGCCAGCGCCCCCGGTCGAGTAAACCTGCTGGGCGAACACACAGACTACAACGATGGATTTGTACTTCCAACAGCGATTCCCCAGCGCACCACAGTACAAATCGGCTTCAGCAGCGACGATCGACACCATGTTTATTCAGCAGAATATGACGAACTCATAAATTTTTCAGACGACGATACCATACCGCAAAAATTCGTGAGTTATATCTGTGGCTGCCTCAGACTTGTAGAAAAAGAAGGATACAAAGTACCGCCAATAAATCTCTACATTACCTCGACTGTGCCGATCGGAGCCGGTTTGTCCAGCAGCGCCGCTTTAGAAATAGCAACCCTCAGAGGAGTGCGCGCGCTGCTGAACCTCCCCATAGACGACGTGCGGCTAGCTCAAATCGGACAGCAAGTCGAAATCCGATATGCGGGCTTGAACTGTGGCATCATGGATCAAATGGCGTCGAGTTTAGCAGACACCAACACCATGCTATTAATCGACACCCGCAGCCTCGAATGTCGCCCGATACCTTTTCCCGCCAACACAGAAATTTTAGTAATTGACAGTGGCGAAAGCCACCAACTCGCCGCAGGAAGTGGCTACAACCAGCGGCGCGCCGAGTGCGAGGAATCGGCGCGGATATTGGGAGTTAAAGCTCTTAGGGATATCACCGATCCGCAAGCAGTGGAAGTATTGCCGGAACCCCTCAGAAGACGAGCGCGGCACGTGGTTACTGAAAACAACCGCGTACTCGAAGCGGTAAAGTCATTGCCAGCAAAACGTTTTGGCGAGTTAATGAATGCTTCCCATGCCAGTCAGCGCGACGACTACGAAGTTTCGGTGCCGGCAGTAGACACGCTGGCGGCCATCTTGCAGTCAATTCCGGGAGTCTTCGGCGCAAGGCTGACGGGCGGAGGTTTTGGCGGTGCTTGCGTAGCCTTGGTGGAGAGTGGGAAAGCGGGTGTTATTGCATCAGAGGCGATCGATCGCTACCAGCGCGCGGGCTATAGTGGCCGCGTTTTGGTTCCCGAAGTTAAAGTTACTTCTTAACTCCAGAACTATCTCCCGACAGGGAAGGCCAGCGCACAGTGACGATCACCGAATCCTCCTCGGCCGACCAATAATGAGGCACTCCCGGTAGCCAGAGAGCATAATCTCCTTCGCGAGAAAGCAAGATTTCTTGTTCTGGAAATTGCAGGCGAAACCGCCCTTTTACCAGGATAGAAAGCGTCGTGGCTTCCGCATTTACTGCCCACTGAGTCCTACAATCTCCGGCGGGGTGAGTGCCCCATTTTACCTCTAAAACAGAAGTCGATCGCGGGTCATCGCCCGGCTTCATAAAGTGACCCGCAAACCAACCGCCCCGACTTCCACCTTCAGCGCCCGCATTTCCGAAAACCACTTGAGATGACATCAGCTAATCAGGTAAACAACAAAGATGGTTATATCTGACATCTTGCACCATTTTCAATAAGCTTTTTATGAGCGGGATCTCCTGCCCACCCCACAAGAAATTCACTCTTTGTGGAACAGGCATCTTGCCTGTTCTTGAGAATAGTGCTCTTCGACGAGTTAAATCGGGGGAAGTAATCTATAGCGGTTCTCAAGCGTGGTGAGGTATGGGGGCAAGTCCTATGCCCATGCCTTATGCCCTATGCCCTATGAGCACCTCATGTTACTGAGAAAGGCTATAACTTATTACTTGCGGCCCGAAGGTTGACCTTCCGTAGTCGCTATTTCCCCAGCTTCCATCAACTGCTTAAAGCGACGTAAATCATTGGCAATTTGCTGTTCGGGAGCTTCGCCAAATAGTTTAGCAGCACCAGCACCAATTGCACCGCCGGGAGGGTTGTATTCGATGACAACTTTTACCTCTGTACCGCGTCCCGCTGGTGCCGGTTGAAAGCGCACAAAACCAGAATTGTCAACATCAGATCCTTCCACAGACGCCCAAGCAATTAAGCGATTTTCTTCTTCGCGGACAATCTCTGCATCCCATTCCACACTATTACCCATCGGCGCGCTGGCAATCCAGTGAGAACGCTTTTCATCGATGACCGTAACGTGTTTTAGATGCTTCATAAACCGAGGCAAATTTTCAAAATTGCGCCATAAACGGTACAATTCATCAGCCGGTTTGTCGATCGTCACCGTCTTTTCAACTTTAATGCTTTGATTCGGATCGGCAGCCGACTGCAAACCCTCCACAACCCCCAGCCCGCGAGCAGCTAAACTGCCGCCCGCAACCGCCAGCAAAGCACCTCTCAAAGAACGCTGCGACAAACCAAAAAGCACCAGCGCGCCGCCACCAATTAAAGATGCCCAGCGTTCGGTATCGCCGCTGCTACTTTGGTTTTGTTTGTCGGAATTTGTCATTGAAGTAGATTCCATTGGTTTAAACCTGGTAAATTAATAGCGAAAAATAGCAGCTAAAGGTGCCTCGTTTGGCACTTTTTCCGGCGGCATCGCGTAAACCGTTCCGCCGTTGAGAATAGTTTGAATTGCTGCGACATTCAACAAATCTTCGTCACCCAATTCTGCATCGGGATGGATTTGCACCGAGTTCGTCTCGGGATTAAAGCTACCCCACTGCTGAACGCCAAGAGCAACAAACAGTCGATCGACTCGTCCAAAATAAGCAGCCGAAACAGCTTCTTTCAAGTCAGCAGAAATTTTATCGCTTCCTGTCAGATCGTGGTATTGTGCGATCGCGTCTGACTGAGCCTGCACAAACAAAGGTTCCACCAGCGGCAAAGCTTCGGCCCGCAACTCTTCCGGCTTGAGCAGTTTCGGATTGCCTGTAATTCCTTCTTCAATTAAATGCGGGTAGGTATTGGCTTCTCGGTAAAGCGGGAACAAATACTCAACTCCAGCTAACACTAAAGGAGCTTTTTTGTTGCGTAAATAATTGTGCAGCGCCGCATCGATTATGTGGAAATACTGCAATATTTCCTGCTGGGGCTCATCTCGATCCGGACTTCCTTGACCGTGAAAACTTCCCGGCTGCTGAAAAGAATTATTAGTGCCTCCTTTTGCAGTAGCAATCCGAAACTGACCCTCTTTAGCTGTCGGGTCATATTGCAGAGCGTCATCAAGGCTTTTCGGCAAGTTTTCAACTTCAACTTCCCGAGCACTGTAAGCCGTACACTCAATCAGTCTCACTTCCTTTTGACTGAGAGCTAAAACATAAAATAAATTATCTCCTGTCAGCAGAGGCATCAGCGGTTTGACGTGAAAATTGTCGCTCACAACCACTAATTCCTCAAACTCCACCGGACAGGTATAGTAGCGGAAAAATCCTGAACCGACAAAAATCGCCAGCAGGTTGCTTTGATTTTCCCAAAAGTTTTCCTGGTCAATTTCTGCTCTGACTGGCTCTAGCAATTGGGCAGCTTCTTTTTTGTCAAATCCGTACTCTACAATTTTGTCTTCAGCCTCTCTGATTAAATTTTTGAACCGAATCGGGTTTTGTTGAATTTCTGTTCCTTGAGCGACTGGCATATAAATAGAGACGCACAATCCAGGAGATTGTTGTACCAGCGCTTTGAGTTCCTCTACAGATATTAAGTTCACCGCTGAAACTCCTTTGCTAAGGGGTTTTGTAATAAAAACAACCGATTCTTTAAAATGTATCTCTCCTGGCATGGCACCTGCGTCTGCCTAAAGTAATGATCGCCTGCTGTAGAGCCTTTCATCCCCGAAGTAAAACGGGGTTTGCAGCGGCTGTTTCAATCGAACTGCTTATGACCTAAGATAGACGCGCCTAAATCGGGCGTTACTTTACCATAATTTAATTTATTCTGGTTCAAATACTCGTTATATATAATAATGAAAACAAAAATTTTTCTGGGGTGGCTCTGGGCAACATTTATTGCCTACACCTTACTGCTAGCTCCTCTCGATCGGCCCGGAACGCTAACAGTTATGGAAAAAATGCTCAAGTTGCAGCTAGAAGGAATTAACCCCTACCTTGTCACCATATTCGCTCTCATGGGAGTGTGGCCGATGGTCTACGCTTGCCTCCTATTAATTGATGAGAAAACCCAAAATATATCCGCTTGGCCTGCTTTCATCGCTTCCAACGGCGCCGGCATCATCGGCTTAATTCCCTATTTACTCCTCCGCCAGCCTCAGCAACAATTTTCCGGCGGCAAAGATATGTTGATCAAAATATCAGACTCCCGCTGGACAGGGATTCTACTTTTACTAACAACAATCTGGCTGTTAGCTTGGGCTTGGTTAAATGGAGATTTGGGAGATTTTGTCAGGCAGTGGCAGTCAATTCCTTTTGTGCATTTAATAACTTGGCATTGTTGCTTGATGGCTGTAATATTTCCCTCACTTTTGGGAGACGACATGGCGCGACGCGGACTCTCGGACGATCGCATTTTTTGGGCAGTGTCTCTAGTTCCGCTGTTAGGGCCGCTAGTTTATCTTTGTCTGCGCCCCCCTCTGCCAGAATCTGCAACTGAAATCGCCACTTTCCCACTGACAGCCAGAAATTGAAACATTGAAAAATTTGGTAGTGTTCAAGATGTAATGGATATTCAAGGCCGGGCGGGATTAACAAACGCTCAAAAAGCGACATTGAGAGGGTTAGGGGCGATCGCGTAGTCTGGGTGTACCGTGGAGAAAGATTGTAATTGTCCTGAAAATCTCGATCGACACTTATGAGGTCACTCTATGGAGCCAAATGATACATCGTCCCGCTACGACCGAATTGCCCAATGGTGGCAAACTGAGCATCAAGATTCAATCTACGGGATTGCCCAATTAGAACGGGCGATCAAATTTACTTCTAAGCAGCAGGCAGCACTTGATGTCGGGTGTGGAAGTAGCGGACGTTTTATTAACAGTTTATCCAAGCATGGATTTCAGCCTGAAGGACTTGATATTTCTAGCGAAATGATCAATTTAGCCCAGCAGCTACATCCAGAAATCACGTTTTACCGGGCAGACATTTGTGATTGGCTGCCACCGAAACTTTACAGCCTGATTGCAGCGTGGGATAGCACGTTTCATCTGCCAATCAACCAGCAAGCGCCTGTGATACAAAAGCTATGCGATGCGCTTGAACCTAATGGAGTGCTCCTGTTCACTTGTGGCGGCGGACATACAAGCAGCGAGGTTTCGGGAGCATTTCAAGGTCAAGACTTTGATTACAGCACTTTGGGTGTAGATACTTTTCTGCAAATTCTGGTTGAGCATCATTGCACCTGTCGCCATCTCGAATATGACCAGTATCCTGAAAATCATGTTTATATCATTGCCCAAAAGACCTAATTTATCATTCGATTAAAGTGTGGGATGTCGCAACTGGTGGCTGTATTAGGACGTTGATGGGCGATCGACTGTTTGAAGGTATGAATATTCAAGGGGCAACGGGATTGACGAATGCTCAAAAATCGACATTGAAAGCGTTAGGGGTGTTGGTGTAACGTGTGTCGAGATTAGGGCGATCGCCATTTAGAGCACCGGTGCGATCGGATATTCAATTACGAATCATTGTGAGGTGGATGTAGAGCGATAGAATGCAGGACTCCTCGAAGATTGACTACTCCTTCTCGGTTGAGTTGCAGCCGATCGATGGTAGCGCGTCCAGTTGGTGTTAAGCCCAACATTTGAGTCGAATCGCTGCTCCAAGTAAAGTGTTCGCTCCAGTTATCCCGTCGAGGATGATAAAGTGGGACAGAGCCACCTGTAACGGGGTCGATCGCCTCACTATGACTGTATTTGAAGTTGTTGCACCCTTGAGCTGCGATCGCCAGATTATCCAAATCACTGGTGCCACCTTTGGAGCGAGGGATAATGTGTTCAATGGAGAAGGGGTCTGGAGAGAATTTAGCTTGACTGAGACAATACTCGCAGCAACCATTGGCGCGTTGTTTAATGAATTGTCGTTGCTGCTGTGTGAGGCGGGATTCAGACATAATCAACGATATCGGGTTGAGGATTGATGCCGAGGGTTTGCATGAGCTCAGTCAGAGGTTGGTTGCGGAAGGTTGCGAGTTGAATTAAGGCTTGAATGCGGGCAACATTGAGTTGTTCAAGGCGCGAGCTCATTTGGATCAGTTGCTTGTGTTCTTCGGGAGTCAGGGTTTCGGCATGACGCTTGGCGATGAGGGCATGGTATTCTTCCCAGGTTTGTGCACTAAAGCCGATGTTAATTTGTTGCAGCAAGTCGGCTTCTGTAGGTTGGGTGGTTGGAAGTCTAGGCTGGAGGCGTTCTTGCAGGGTGTTGAGGATGTAGCGATCGGGTTCAACGCCCTGTCGAGATGCTTCAGTGCGGATCTGGTGTTCGAGTTCGGGAGAGAGGTTGAGGGTGATGGTGGTCATGGTTATCTTGGCAGCAACATCTATTCATCATTTTAGCGATCGGGCTTTCACCTTATCTGGAACTTCATCGCCTGGGACTTCTCGATTTTACTGCCCGCGTCGTGGTTTGCAATCTACGAAACCTAATGCTTCTGTGTCGAGAAAATTGGCGATCGAAATGGCGATCGGATATTCAATTTCCGCAGCACGCGCAATTAGAGCAGCTTTAATTCGTTCTGGCAAACGTCCCAAAATAACTTCGGCATCAGGAGAAAGTTGTTCTTGAAGTTTAGCTTGCATGACATTCACCTTTGGGTTGGAATTTGATAGATACATTCAAGCCACTACCCAACTCAGATTTAGCGGTCTAACGTTGCCAATCACCCGCCGCAAATTACCTCAGACTGCCACCGACAGGATCTCGACGGTCGGGTGCATTGGCGTTGTTCGAGTGCGCGCATCTCTTGCCGTATTTTGATGCTACCGCAAAAAAGCGCGTAACTTTTCCAGTTCATCACCCTGTAAACACTTAGCAAAAGAACGGTGGGTCCGAGCATTTGGATGGGGGAGAAAAGCAAAAAATCTTTCACGATTCCCTATCTCAACGAACTCGGATATTGAATTTGCTGTAGAGATATTGAATTGGCTTTGAATCACTTGCTTTGCGCGTGCCCCCAGTACCACTATCACTTTTGCTCTTGCTAGTTCTAAAACTCTCAACAAGTAGGCTTCCACACATTGCTCCTGTGCTTCTTCTACACCAGTTTCGGCACGAGACTTACAATGCACTATCTCGGTAAGCGCATAATCAATGCCTGGACTAACGTTCCGTTGAAGTAGCTCAATCGCACGTTGTCTAACCGCTGCCCAAAATCGAGTAGAGCGACTATATTTCCCGTCTTTTAGCAAGGATTTTGTACCATCAACGATCCAGTGCTTACGTCCTCCTCCAAAACGGTAATTGAAATAATCGTGTACTTCGCTACATGACCAATCCCAAGTTGGGTAATCTTCATCAGAGCCAATTGATGGATTTGAACTCAGGAAGAGAATGGGTGCTTGCTCTATCTGTCCACTCCAAGGTTCAGGCACTTGAAATTTTTCTAACCCAATTGCATTTTGAGAGTCAACAATTGTACGACATGGATTTTCAACAGAAAGATCTTCTTGACACTCTCGTGCATGGGGACAATGAACAATTTCACTTAGCAGAGTTTTTTCAGACATTCCCAAAATATATCAACTGATTACGAGTTTACGAAAATCTAGCAGTCGAACTTATAATTGTATCGCAGTTGCGGTACAATACCCAATAGAAGAGAAAAATACCGCCGATCGATCGCTGATGTATGTCACCAAAAGTGGCACTAATTCACATAGCAATTGCTGCCGTTAGATGAAAATTTAACCAAATTGTCATGCGGCTAAAACAGGACGATCGAGCTTGCGGACTGCATACAGAAGCGTAGCTTTAATATAGTCAATTTCCAAGTCTGGAAATTCTTCGATAAACTTAAAAATTTGCTCACCCGCAGCCAGCAACTCTAGGATATCGATGACTCGAATCCGCCTTCCCCGGATGCAGGGATGAGCGCCACATTGTCTTGGGTTCACTGTAATTCTGTCAAACAGATAAGCAACGGATGCTGGCATTGGTTAAAATTGTTTAAAATCTTTGTATATAGCTTACTTCATTTATCGCCCCAAACTCACACCGCGATATAATTCTGCGGTCGCTATGCTGTAATAGAGATCAGTCCATTCAAACTTCGATAGTTTATGACCGCAGCAGTATCTATTGACATTGGTACGCTCATTACACGCACTCCCGGACTGCATGGTGGATGTCCCCACATCCTCGGTAAAGGCGTTACCGTTCGCCGGATTGTAACCTGGTACAAGCGAGGATTGAATGCTGAAGAGATTTGCGATCGCATCGGACATCTCACCCTCGCCGAAGTCTACGCCGCACTCACCTACTATCATGCCAACACCAAAGAAATTGAAACTGATTTGATCCCTCAAGCAGCAGAATCCAAGCGTTTTGAAGCTTTGTACAGCAATTTTGGTAAAGAAGCATGAGTGAGATAATAGGTGAAGAAACATCATGCTTTGTACACATCTTTCCGATGTTTGCATTGTAATAGGAGAATGATTAGTTCTTCATCGCCGATTTCATAACGAACGCGATAATCACCGATCCGAATACGGTACTCATTGTCAGCACCTTTGAGCTTGACCACCCCATCTGGGCGCGGGTTTTCGGCAAGTTGCAAAATCTTGACAGCGATACGATCGTAGACATCATTGGGCAGCGCATCTAGCTGCTTTTGTACAGCTTTAGGGGTAACGATAGTGTAAGTCATGTCGATTTATTTGCCCGTTGTGCCATATATCGATCGAAAGTTGTGTAATCTCCAGCTTTGTAATCAGCACGGGCCGCTTCAATTTCGGCAATGTCTTCTGGAGAATCGTCCTCATTCGGGAATAATTCAGCTTCCAAAAATTCCCATATCTTGTATCTTTCAGCAATTCCCAGTGACGAAATAGCTTCCAGCAGTGATTGAAATGAGATGTCTACTTTCACAGTATTCTCAGCCATTAGAACTTTCCTTCACTTTAAATTTTATAATATACCCAGAGTCCCGACTTCTTAAAGAAGCCGGGGCTCTAAAAGCAGACTACATCACAACCGCACTAATCAAAGTTTGCACATTTTGTACAACAGCAGTAGTAAAATTATGAGTCACAGGCAAACTGTCAACGACTATTCCAGCGCACAAGAGCATCAGATACAGAATAGAGTATTTAAAGAGCGATCGCGCTACATTCTTATCCTCTGGAGTCTGCAACAGCAACCAAGCTTTTTGGGCAAAAATAACACCCAGGAAAATCGCAGTACCCGCATACACCGCGCCCGCTAAATGCAGGGGATAAACTAGCAGCAAAGTTGCAGGAATCATCAATAGCGTGTAAATCCAAATTTGGCGGGCTGTCTCTTCGTCGCCCTCAATTACCGGCAACATCGGGACGCCTACTTCCTTGTATTCATCGCGAATCATCATTGCTAATGCCCAAAAATGCGGCGGTGTCCACAGGAATATAATCCCAAACAGCAGCCACGCACCCCAACTCAAATCTCCCGTTACCGCAGCCCACCCAACTAGCGGGGGAATCGCCCCTGCTGCACCGCCGATGACGATGTTTTGCACGCTGTGACGCTTCAGCCAATGGGTGTAAATTAGGACGTAGAAAACGATGCCTGACATTGCTAGCAATGCGGCTAATAAGTTGGCAACAACTGTCAGCAATGTAAAGGATATTGTAGCTAGGGCGATCGCAAATATCAAAGCATCCCGCTTCTTGACACGCCCGGAAGGAATCGGCCGCCACCGGGTGCGCTCCATAATATAATCGATGTCGCTGTCGTAAACACAATTAATCGTATTCGCCGACGCAGAAGCTAAAGCGCCTCCGGTAATAGTTGATACCAGCAATAGCGGATCGACTTCTCCTTTGGCGGCCATCCACATTCCTGCTGATGTCGTGATTAGCAGCAGTAAAATAATTCTGGGTTTTGTTAGTTGATAGTAACTTTTCACCACTTGCGAAAAGTTTTCGTGGAGGCGGGGGCTGTCGTTGGTAAGGATTTCTTGCATCGGTTGTAAGCTGTTAGTAATTATTTGCGAATTCGTCATTAGTCATTAGGTTGGAGTGGCGGGTTTTACGAGAAATATTTGGTGTAGCTACAAGGATTAATAAACCCGCCGCCACCGAGGGATAAATCAGGCCCCTCTTACTCAAGAAATAGATAAATCTGCCTTTTAGAGAGTGTCCGGTTGATTCGTGCTTGTAGGGGCGGGGCGGGTTTATGAAACTGTTGGCTTTTAGATCGAGAATCATGGTGAACCCGCCCCTACAAGACCTTGCACTATATAATAAGGATGCTACCGGACATGATATTACTCTCAAGCTGATAAAACTCGATCGCGCCAAGCTAAAACACTAAAAGCTATCAGGGTTCCCAGCAAAGCAGCACCGACTGCTTGGTGAGCGACTGTCAGCGGTTCTACCTGAAGGTGCAGCCGGAAAGTTGCTAATCCTAGAACTAATTGAGCAAGTAGGCAAACACTCGCCCAATTAGCCAGTTTTCGCAAGTTTGGACTCAGTGCAGGCTGCCGCCAAGCCATGACTGCTACGGCTAAAGTCGCTGCGGTAGCGGGTACGATACCGGCGATGTGGCTGTTCATTACCGAACACAATTCTGAGGAATCCAAACATTGGTGCAGCGCCCATCTAGAGCCTACTAATGCTCCTAGCAAACTTTGCAGGTAAACTAACAATGCTGCGATCGAACTTACCCAAGCTAATTTGCCGACATTTCCTGTAGCTTCGTAGGGAGTCAGCATGAAACCGATGACTAGCAGGGCGCCAAAAAATAGTAAAGCTGTTCCCAAGTGAGCGGTAACGATGTCAAATCTCAGCAGTTGTGTTACTGTCAAGCCGCCCAATACGCCTTGAAAAACGATTAAAAATAGTGCTCCGGCGCTCGCCCAAGGCAGCCATTTTGGCAGGCGACTGCGGTAAAACAAAGATAGTCCTAAAAGTGCGATCGCGCTTAAGCCAATTGCCGCTGCGTCTAACCGGTGAAACCATTCCAGAAATACCTGCAAATTCATTTGCGCTGCAGGTATTAATTGACCGTAGCACAGCGGCCAGTCGGGGCAAGCGAGCCCCGCATTCATGACTCGCGTGGCGCTGCCTACAGCCATTAACAGCCAGGTTGCGATCGCAATTTTCCACACTAGACCGCGGATAATATCTTGTGGCTGCCACTGCACTCCTGCTGCTGCGTTTGGCTGATTTAAAACTGAGTTTGCCATGGAATTTACCTTAGCCTTTGTTATCGATCGAACTTAATGAAATAGCGAACTTTTACTTTTGCTGAGCTTAGCGGAGCTTAACACTCTTTTTCTGTGACAAACCGTCATATATACTACCTTAGCGACATCGCAATCCAATTAGTTTGTCTTTAGATATTTTTCAACTTTCCTCTTTACATTACAAAGTATTGCAGCTATTTTTATAAATTTCAACAAACTTTAATTATTTTACCGAACCCTTTGCTGTTACAGCCTCCCTCCCAGTCCCACTCGCGGAGAAAAATAAAGATATAATTAAGAAAAGCTTTTTTTCAAAGGTTTATGATATATGCCCAACTTTAACGTAAAAATTTGTAACTAAATACAGGACTGAAGAGTTACCCCCTAGGTGTTTTTCAAGGTACTTCTCAGGTTTACTCACCTCAGATTGTATAATTCAGTTCCAACACTCAGCGTTTTATCTAAT
This sequence comes from Microcoleus sp. Pol8_D6, assembly GCF_036700965.1. Classification (NCBI taxonomy): domain Bacteria; kingdom Bacillati; phylum Cyanobacteriota; class Cyanophyceae; order Oscillatoriales; family Microcoleaceae; genus Microcoleus; species Microcoleus sp. Pol8_D6. The sequence goes on from NZ_JAUBPW010000076.1 coordinate 29,524, forward strand.
CCACCAGTTATCATTTCTTGCCTGCTTAACTAAATTTGGAATGGAGGAAGTGGCGCTCTTGCAGGGTAGGGTTCACTAATCTTTGATGCGGTAACTTATAAAAATTCCTGCACTTTTCTGGTGGAACCACCTTGAAAGCATTCAGACTAAAGAGTGCGATCGCTATTTTGACTATGCCAATGTTACTGAATTATATCAGATCCGGGCGATCGCATATAATAAGGGAATAGTGACTACTGGATTTTAGGCTTGCAGGGTGCCTCAGCTCCGAGATCATCAATTGATAGATCCAATCACTCTATCTGACGCACCCTACATCAATTCGGGATCGCCAAGTTAAAATCACTTTTTCTCCTTGGTCAATGTTTTTGACTCCCTCCTAATCACTAATGACTAATGACTTCGTTATTTTAAAAATCTAAAAAGGTAAAATTATGTCACAAAAAAATGAAACTGCTGTTCTCATCTTATCCCTCCTAATTACGATCGGGCTAGCCGGTGCAGGTATTTGGTGGCTGACAAGCCGAGGCAGCATCAATGTCGGGGGTTTATCACCCCAAAATCAGACTTTTCCAAACTCGGCGACGGGTAATTCGCCGCAATCAGAGCAGGCAATTGGGCAGCGTATGAGTGCTGGCGAAAAACTGTTACTTCCAGCAGAGCAAGCCACAACAACCAAACAAGCAGCAGTACAGGCGATCGCATCTGGCAACTATAACGCAGCTATTTCCGACTTACAAGCTTCGCTGAAAACCAATCGCAACGATCCCGAAGCACTAATTTACCTCAACAACGCCCGCATTGGAGATCAAAAATCCTACACAATTGCCACTGCGGTTCCCATTGGCGGCGATATCAATGCTGCTCTAGAAATTCTGCGGGGGGTAGCTCAAGCTCAAAATGAAATCAACCAAAGTGGCGGCATTAGCGGAACTCCCTTAAAAGTTGTAATTGCTAACGATGACAACAACCCAGAAATGGCCACACAAATTGCCAGTGCTTTAGCAAATAAATCGGAAATTTTAGGAGTGATCGGGCATTTTGCTTCAGATACAACCCTAGCAGCCAGCAAGATTTACCAGCAAAAACAATTAGTAGCAATTTCTCCGACAAGTACCTCTGTGCAGCTTTCAGGAGTTGGCAACAATATATTTCGGACTGTGCCGAGCGATCGGTTTGCCGCTAATGCTCTTTCCCGCTATATGGTGGGAAAATTGCAAAAGCAAAAAGCTGCTATATTTTTCAATTCTGCCAGCAGTTACAGCAAATCTTTAAAAGATGAATTCACTACGGCTATTTACGGAGATGGAGGACAAATAGTAGGCGAATTTGACTTTGCTAAGGGCAATTTTAATGCTGCCGAGAGCGTTAAAAGTGCGATCGCCCAAGGAGCAGAAGTGATTATGTTAGCATCCAATTCAGCCACCCTCGACCAAGCTTTGCAAGTAGTGCAAGTAAACGCCAAACGGCTGCCGTTACTAGCAGGAGACGATGCTTATACTGCTAAAACACTGCAAATTGGTGGCGCAGCAGCAACAGATATGGTGCTAGCTGTTCCTTGGCACATTCTCGCAGACCCGCAATCAAACTTTCTTCAAACATCCAAACAACTGTGGAATGCTGAAGTAAGTTGGCGCACAGCTTTAGCTTACGATGCGACGATCGCCTTAATTGTCGGTTTAAGGCGCAATCCGACTCGTACAGGCATTCAACAAGCTTTATCGGCGTCGGATTTTTCGGCAAATGGAGCATCGGGCCCGATTCGGTTTTTACCTTCGGGCGATCGCAATCGCGCAGTTCAGTTAGTAACTGTTAAACCCGGCAATCGCACCAGTTACGGTTACGATTTTGTGCCGATATCAGGTTTGTAAACTATTGGCGATCGCCCAATTTAGGTTATACTATTCATTGGTAAGTTCTAGGGCGGGTCAAGCAAAAATGCTTACAAGATGAGTAGTTATCTGCAACTAAAAAACTTGTATGGTAAAAGATCGGTTTCATGATGTTGTTAAGACTGGTTTAGAAAAGCAAGGTTGGCAGATTACGGCCGAGCCCTATGAAATTAATGTTGATGATGTAGATTTTGAGATTGATTTAGCCGCGAACTGTTAGCCGCCCAGCGAGATCATCAGAAAATAGCTGTATAAGTTAAAAGTTTCATTAGCCTATCGAATGTTTCCGATTTTCATACTGCATTGGGACAATTTCTCAATTATCGCGATGCGCTTGAAATGATTGAGCCCGATCGCCGCCTCTATCTAGCGGTGCGAGTGCCAATTTATGAAAGTTTCTTTCAACGACGGTTTATTGTAGCGGCAGTTCAGCGATATCAACTACGATTGATGATTTATGATGTGCAACAGGAGGTTATTGTTCAATGGCTATAGAGCAATATCGGCAATACATTCGTCATCTTCTTTCAGAACGGCGAGAGCGCATTTCGATACAACGCAATCCCCAAGAATACGAAGTGCAAACCCTTTTTGATACTGAGCAAGATCATTATCAACTTCTGTATGTGGGTTGGCGTGGAAATAGACGCGATTTTGGCTGTATTCTGCATCTTGATATCAAGGGGGGAAAAATTTGGATTCAGCATGACGGTACTGAAGTCGGAATTGCGAACCAGCTAGTCGAACTGGGAGTGCCTAAAGAAGATATTGTTTTAGCATTCCATGAACCCGATGTACGCCAGTTTACTGATTTTGGCACTGGCGAAGCAGCCCTCAGTTTCGGGTAGCTAAATTAGGTGTAACCGATTGGCCGAAGGAGTTATTTCTGATACATAAGATTGACATAAATATAACTTACGCAAAAAACCCGGTTGATCCGAAAAATAGTGAATCTATCGCCTGAGAGATTAACCGAGAAACCGGGTTTTTGCCCCTGGATACGTCCCGGAATGATAAATCTCAAATTTTTAATTTATATCCCCAAAAAATCAGGTATAAGTAGTCAAGCAAAATTAATTATATATTTTCCCCAAAAGCCTGGAAAGATATTTTACACGGCCCCAACTCAATTTTCCCATACTTACTTCTGTTTGATTACTACCAAAGTAATGTCATCAAATACTTTTTGCTCCCCGATATATCGCCGCACGTCGTCAATAATAGCTTGCTTGATTTCTGCTGTTGACTTTTCCCTGTTAAGGGCAACAAGTTCAATCAATGGCTCAATACCGTATTCCTTTTGATTCATATCAAAAGCTTCGGTAATTCCATCTGTGTAGAGTACGACAACATCCCCGGAATTTAACTGTATTTCAGTAGTAGCAATGAAATCGGCAAT
>NZ_JAUBPW010000077.1:0-32690 GCF_036700965.1 Microcoleus sp. Pol8_D6
TTGGTAATTTACTTTCATACAATCGTCCTTTTGCTAGAAGTGCTATTGTAGCATATTTTTGGAGAAGTGGTATAAGTTGACGGAGTTTTCGGCATCGGAAAGCTTGATCGACAAGTTAGAAGGTAAAATCAGGGCAAGAGCCAAACAGACTCTCTTCGCAGCAGAACCGAGTACAATGGCTCTGTGTTTGAGGAAGAAATAAGACAAAATCGGCGCCAACTACCGGACTCGACAAACAATTATTTCCCGGGCTGTAGAACACAAAACGATGGGTCAATATTTAGAAAAGCGGATTCACAGGTGAAACGAAGGTCTTTGCTATTGGGGGCCGCCACCCTAACTTTAAGTCAATTGGCGGCAGGGTGCGACTCGAAGCCCATTCTCAAAATTCGATCGCTCAAAAACGGTATTCCGGCCCAACTGGTAAGCAAATTTAGCCGCGATGTACAACCGTCTCCGCTTTTGCAGGTAACGCAAGAAGCACAATTAAAAGAATTATTCGCCCTGTTGCAGGAGTGGAAACGGGTTCCCGAATCAAAAAATCAAGCTAACTTGGTGATGTTGGGAGATTACTGGCTGACTTTGGCAATTAGGCAAAAATTGATTAAGCCGATCGATCCTGCTAAGTTTGCTAATTGGCCACAATTGCCCGAAAGATGGCAAAAACTCGTCAGGCGCAACGATGAGGGTAAATTAGATCCTCAAGGTAAAGTGTGGGCTGCACCTTACCGCTGGGGAAGTACGGTAATTGCCTATCGAACCGACAAATTTAAGGCTTTGGGGTGGACTCCGACAGATTGGAAAGACTTGTGGCGAGTCGAATTGCGCGATCGAATTTCTCTGCCAGACAGTGCCAGAGAAGTTATCGGTTTAACTTTAAAAAAGCTCGGAAAATCTTACAATACGCAGCAATTAGATAAAGTCCCAAATCTTAAAAAAGAACTCGCAAATCTGCACCAACAAGTTAAACTTTATAGTTCTGACTCTTACCTGCAACCATTAATTTTAGGCGATACTTGGTTGGCAGTAGGTTCCTCTGGGGACTTGCTGCCGCTGCTGCAAACTCAAAAGGATATTGCTTTAGTAGTTCCGGTTTCGGGAACTGCACTTTGGACGGATTTGTGGGTACAACCAGCATCAGGTAATCCAGTTTCTTTAGTTGACAAATGGATTGATTTTTGCTTGCAGCCTCGGATTGCTCCTCAATTATCTTTGCTGGCTAAGGCTAGTTCGCCGATAATTGTCGGCATGAAACCCGAAGATTTGCCGGAAGCTGTTCGCACTAATTCTGTGTTGTTGCCGGATGCTAAGATTCTTGCTGCTAGCGACTTTCTGCTGCCGTTTGGGGATGCTGGGATTGCACAATATCGATCGCTCTGGCAAGAAATTCGGCAAGTCGTGAAAAGTTAAAATGTAGGGTGCGTCAGTCACCAGCCCACAAGCGCCGAGAAAATCATCAAAACTGACGCACCTTAAACCGTAGGATTCATCAGTCACCAGCCTTGTGTGTGTAGCAAAGCAACAAACGGCAGTGAAATAACAAACAAAACAGCAGGGGCGGAAAGTGTTAGTATTTTAATTTTAAGAACAATCGTAATTATAAATCACCTGAGAAAAATCTAAATTTTCTAAGTCCTCAGCACGAATCAAAAAGTTACCTACTCCACAATCACCCCAACGAATCTCATCATCACTAATCATGTGTAAGAGTACAACTTTATGGTCTTTGTATTGCGGACTATCCTCACGAGGATCAGTTTGCGTAAAGTAGCCGTATCCCCCTATTTTATGGTGATTCTCGTATATATTACCAGAATACCACTCAAATAATCTGTTATCATCTTCCCAAATTATATCCAAATAATTTTGAAGCTTTTGTTCTCCCAAAAAAGTATCAAATTGATAGTCCGCTGGATTCACCCACGACTTGTCAAAACTAAACTGTAAAGCCAAACATTCTTGAGAATTATTCACATCTTGGTGCTGTAAAGGTGAATAATAATGTTCATAAATACAATAGGAAGGAGGATAATCAATCGGACAATTATTTTCGTCAAAAGCTTGCCACCCACTAAATTTTTTATTATTTAAAGTTGAATATGTCTCATTTATATCCAACAAAAAAGCAAAATCTGTTTGACAATTATTTCTGTCAACTTCTAAAAAATACAATACTTTGAAATCTTTTTGATTGTCCAAGTTCTCTGGATCCATTCCATACCAACCTAGATTGTTACTAATATAAAATTGCAAAATTCCTTGTTTGGGAAAAGGGGCTAAATATGGCACTTGGGCAAAGATTTCCTCAAAATTGATTTGTGCCAAAAGGTGCATATATTTTCCATCACTATCTTTGGGAAAATCGTAACCTTTCGGCAAGTAAGGCACTCCGCCAAATTTGCTTGACCACAAATCTGTAGCCTTGCGTTCGTAAGTGATTTTGATAACAGGCTTTTCTGAACTTTCAATTTCTTGGCGAAAAGGTTCTAATTCAGCAGGAAGATCAAGGTTTGTTTTCATTTTTTTATACGAATTATAAACGGCATTTATCCGCTAAAATGTGGGTGCGTCAGCTTTTGATTTATCGATTATCCCAAAAATCTCTCTAGCTGACGCATTCTACTAAAAGCCTTTGAGTTTGCCTCGGATACCGGGATTTGAGAGAGATTCTAAATCGATTTTGCAGCCCGATCGATCGCCCTTGCACGAATAAACTGCCAAAGCCGTGCCTTGACGGTTGCAAACTCGCACATTGTAACCGTATTCGGTGGCGACAGTTCCAAAGCGGTTGACAAACTGATAGCGTTCCATATAATCGAGCAAACTCCAAAGTTGGCGGTTAACTATGATAATTACCCAAGTATTGCCGGGATCGACAAACCAGCGATCGAGCAATTTGCCGCCATAGAGTTTTTGAGCTAACCACAGACTCGGCACACTTTTTTCGGTTTGCGAAAGCGGAGGCGGCGGGAAATTAGCAGCGTTGCCAGTCGGGCAGCTCGGCTGCTGGGAATATGCGGCAGATTGTCCCCACAGCAAGGCTCCGAAGCACGCAGAACAGGCGATCGGGAACAAAAATAAACTTTTTGTCAAAATGCAATTCTTGCGGGTATCAACATGGTATTTCATAATTATTTTTGGCTTTTTTATATATTTTCTATAGGTGCGGGTTTTACCAACCATCCATGTCGGAAAATCGCCATCTAGAAAACCCGCCCCCGCATAACACATAACCTACATCAACCTTACATTTTATTAGAGGCCAAAGATGTACATTGCGATTTTTTGTTGTGTGGTGCGGGTTTATTAGATTGTTTTTTTTTGCTTTTATTGTTGGTAAAGCTCCCCACTACAGTCATGTTAAAATTCCGATCGCCTAAACAATGAAGCAGGCAGACAAGCAGTAAAAGTAGAACCGCAATCTAACTCGCTAGTTACTTCAATATCGCCGCCCATCATCTGACAAAAACGCTGGCTGATAGTCAGGCCCAAACCTGTACCGCCGTACCTGCGAGTAGTTGAATTGTCAGCTTGAGTAAAAGGTTGGAACAGTCGCTCTTGCTGTTCTGGTGTCATGCCGATGCCCGTATCGGTGACTCGGAAAATTAAAAAGTCTGCATCCAAAATTAACATTTGAGCAACTCTCGGTTGATATTTATTTTTTAATTCTTCACTGGTAATTCTTTCGACAGTAAGCACGATCGTCCCATTTGCAGAAAATTTAGCAGCATTGCTGAGCAAATTCAGCATTACCTGCCGCACTTTCATCAAATCGCCGTGCATTGCGCCGATATTGTCAGAACTCAATACTTGCAAAGTATTGCCGTTTTTATCTATTAGGGGTTTGATAGTTGTGATCACCTCCTCGATTAAGCCTCCAACATCGAAGCTTTCGAGGTAAATCTCCATCTTGTCAGCTTCAATTTTGGAAATGTCAAGAATGTCGTCAATTAGGTGCAGCAAGTGTTTGCCAGCAGTGCGAATTTTGTCTAAATCCGAGACTACCTCTAAATTGCCTAACTCTTCGGCATCTTCCGCTAGCATATCGCTGTAGCCGATAATCGCGTTGAGGGGAGTGCGTAACTCGTGGCTCATGTTTGCCAGAAAAGCACTCTTGGCGCGATTGGCGAGTTCTGCGGCTTCTTTGGCCAACTGCCATGCTTCCTCAGCGTCTTTGCGTTCGGTGATATCCCGCAGTGTCGCCACCACGGCTTCGACGCTGCCGTCTGTCGCACAAACCGGGCTGAGAATGTACTCGTAGTCGCGGGTTCCCCAGTTTGCGGTGGGGACAATTACTTCGCCTTTCACGGGTTCGGCTGTGACAAATATGCCCTGGCATTCTTGGTGAACCCGTTGCATAATTGTGGGCGACCAGCCTAATTCCTGCCAGGTTTTGCCAATCATTTCTCTGGGGTTCATGCCGGCGGCTTGAGCGGCGGTGCGGCTGACATAGGTGTATTTTCCCGATCGATCTACTAGAAAAATTAGGTCAAGAGAAGCGCCGAGAATGCCGTCAACTGTTCGGGCGTGTCGGGCTACCTGAGCAGTCATTTGTCTGACTGTGATGGCGCCGCGGACTCTGGCGGCGAGTTCAAACCGCAAGAGTTCGTTGGCTTGTTTGAGGAATAGAGTGCGCTGTTCGACTTCTATTTCTAGTTCTGCTTTGGCTTTTTCTAGGGTGAGTTCGGCAAGTTTGCGATCGCTCACATCTGTAGAAATTGTACCGACTGCATAAGCTTTACCTTCGGAGTTGCAGAGGGGAAACTTCAGAGAAATATAAGTGTGCGGGCCGTCGTCTTGAGGGATGATTTCTTCGAGGGTGAGGGGCGAGGAGGATTCGAGAACTTTCAGGTCATTTTCTCGCAAGGCTGCTGCTTTGTCTTGGGGAAAAATATCGCCGTCGGTTTTACCTGTTATTTGCTCTTTTGCGATGTCAAACAAATTGTCAAAATGGCGGTTGGTGAGCAGGTATTTTCCCTCAAGGTCTTTGATGTAAATTACTGCTGTTGAGTTGTCTAAAATCGCTTGCAGCAGTGCTTCGCTCTTTCGCAGGGCTTTTTGAGTGTTTTGGCGATCGACTATTTCTGGCTGCAATTCCAAGTTGAGGCGATTTAAGTCTTGCCAAGCTTCCTGGACTAGATTTAAGGCGATCGCGCTTTTTTCTAATTCTGTATTTTCTGTATTTACCTGCCGCGACTGGTTTGAAACGGAGTTTTCGGGCAATTCTAGGGGTTGGAAAGCGAGCGCGATGTGGGGATTTGCGATCGGGCGAGCGCCCGCCAATTTTTTATTATATCGAAAATCTACGGCTAATTGACCATCTAAACTCGATTTCTTGGGAAATAAATCGGGGAATTCACCGAAATTTAAATTGTCATAAATTATATCAAATGTCCGCGAGCGCTGGTGCGGTTCGGCGCTGGAGTTAAATGCCCAATTCCCGTCTGCTGTTGATAAATCTGAGTTAGCGGGTTTGGCAATCCGGCGAGTGACGGCAACTCCCAAGGCGAAGGGGACAAGGGCAGCCGCAGACATTGCCAGCAGCCAGTTGTTGCCCCACCAAGTTGCGATCGAGGTTTTGGGGATGCCCCGAACTAAAATTGCTGCGGGTTTTCCCGCTAAATTGCCGAGGGATTTGGCAGCTACTGCATAAGTTTGACTGCCTGTTTGTACGTTTCCGGCGACTGGTTTGCCGCCACCGGCGAGTGCAGATTGTAGGAGAGATTTGTCTATGGAATTTAAGTCTGGTAACTGTTGTTTTTTTGTAACTGCTTGCGAACTTGCCAAAACAAATTTGCCGTCAGCCAGCGGTGCGTAGATAGCCTGATATCCGCCGCCCTGTAAATTGAGGTTTTGGCTGCTAGCAACTACCGACGTTGTGCTGATAATTTTTCCTAACACTAAGGCCGCAATCACTGTCTGAGTTTTTGGATCTTTTATGGGAATTGCTGCGTAGTGGACGAGAACAGGGCGATCGCCCTTTCCGGGTGGCAAAGATCCCAATTGTTTCTGAACTTCTGATTTGGTAATGATTTCGGTAGCCGTAATTGGGTTTTTTGCACCAAATGCTCGATCGACTATTTTTTGCAGTTTAAAAATTTTTCCCTTCTGGTTGGAGTTGACGCTAACGACTATCTGCCTGTTTTTTCCCACTAATGCCGCGCTGTCTATTTCCCCTGTTTTGACTTGATTTTCTAGAATTTGCTTGACAGATTTTTGCAAATCTGATACTTTTTTGCCGCTGTTGTAAGCTAAGGCTGTTTGGGCGATCGTTTTGCTGTCAGAAGAGTTTTGCAAACGGTCGGCGGCGCGATCGAGTTGGAGATTGTAGTTAATTTCACTAAGGCTCAGTTCTGATTTAGCTTGATTTTGCAGTTGATTGTTTGCAACGGCAGATGTTAGCAAAACTGCTGCTCCCGTTAGCCCAACTGGCAAAATTGTTTGTAAAGCCACCAGTCGAATTAGCTGTTTTCTGGTGACGGACAAGTTGTAAGTGGACGGATTGAAAGCTGCTTTCAATTTTCTTTCGGAAGTCGCAAGTTTAGTTTGCTGCAGACAATTTTGCTGGCTGTCGTTTAACTGAGTATGAGCCATAGTAGTAGATGCGAGATGGGTTGTAGATGACAGGCCATCAATTAATCGGAAAGGGAATCAATTTTAGATTTTAGATTTTAGATTTTAGACTTCGGCGTGAGCGATCCGTTGAACGATTTTATATTTTATATCGAGTTCGGTTAATCACTTATCATAAAATTGTTCGGTCGCGCCGCCAAACAAGCAAGAAAATGAATTGGTATTCTCAAAGAAGTCAGCTTCTAGGTGTTAATCAGATTGTGTTCTTTAGTTGCTTTTACATATAGTATCGGCTCCTATTTAAAGTGTGTTGGGAACATCCAAATGAGTGCTTTCACAGGAGTGTTCGCGGTTCGAGGTAAGCTTTGCTGTGCAAGATACTCGCACTCCTCAAAAACGCTTTTTGCAAAATCGGGATGCTCCCGCATACAGTCGTAAAACGAAGTAGTTTCTCGATCGACTGTATCGTAAATTCAGTTAAACTGAGATGTTGCACGATTCTCAATAAGTTTTTTATGGGCGGGCAGGATGTCCAACCCCTACTCCCCACAAGAAATTAATTCTTTGTGGAACAGGCCGGAAAGCCTGTTCTTGAGAATAGTGCAAGATGTAAGGTTAAACCAAAGTTTAGCGTAATTATTGCAAAACTTAGATACGCTCGATCGCCTTTTCCCGCCTTCACCTTTTTTTCAATCCCACAACCGCCTGCCTGCTTTGCCGCCCAGTCGCTGGTGAGTATCTTTGAGCAAAATTGGGATGTCTAACTCTTCGGGACACCTGGGCAAACATTCGCCACAATCGGTGCAGCGGTTGCCTTTGCTGCCGGGGAACCAGTGTCCGGCATTTTCAAACATGGCGTAGCGGTATTTGCCAAAGTCAGTCATGTCGCACCCGACGGCGAGATTGCGGAGTCGCAATACTTCGGGAATGTTGATGTTTTCCGGGCAAGGCAAACAGGCATAGCACTGGCTGCATTTGTCGGTTTTCAAAGTGGCTGCAATAGCCGATTCTAGCCGATCGAACGCAGCGATTTCGGCGTTGGTGAGGGGAAAGTCGCGATCGCAATATTTCAGAGGTTGCTCTAATTCTGTCGCATGTGCAGCCCCCACACTCAAAGTCCCAATCCTAGTATCGCTGAGTAAAAATCGATAGTTTAACTCTAAGGGCGAGAAAGGCGAGCACAATTGTGCGAGAGTTTCCGGGGGCGTGTAGAGTTGCCCTCCTTTATCGGCTGGGGAAATGATGAAAACGCCCATATCTTTGTCTTTGGCGAGTTCAATTGCCGGGGCGTTGCGCTGAAAAAAATAGTAATAATGCAGGTTGACAAATTCAAACAAATCTGTATTTATTGCAGCCAAAATCAGATCCAGAGGCCCGTGAGTCGAAAAGCCGACGTGCCGAATGCGACTATCGGCGAGGGCTTTGCGTACAGCTTCCATGCAGCCTGTGGGCGATCGCACCCAAGCCAAATGTTCCCAAGTATTCAAACCGTGAATTGCCAGACAATCGATATAGTCTAAATTCAAGCGTGTGAGGGATGCGTCGATACAGCGTTCCATTGCTGCTGCATCCTCGGTTGGGGAAATTTTTGTAGTGACGTGAAGGCGCGATCGATCGACAGACAAACCAGCCGAAAGGGCCGCGCCAAGATATTCCTCACTGCAACCGTAACCTGCAGCCGTTTCCAGGTGATTGATTCCCTGAGACACCGCCTGTTGTACAGTCTGACAGGCAGTTTCCTCAGAAGCCAAATAGCGCATGGTTCCCAAGGAAAATACCGACAGGTGCAACTCCGTTTTGCCAAACCGTCGATAGCGCATAAAGATTAGGAAGTTTCGCCCGGGCTGAAGCCGCTTCTCTTAATCAAATCCTCTGGACGGAGGTTTGAGATAAATTCCCGGAAGGCCCGGCGTTCGGCCTCATCAGCATCTCGATCGACCGGTATCGAAGCATCGGCGACGACTTCTTCCATCACCCAGATGGGGCAGTTCGTACGCAGGGCCAGGGCGATCGCGTCGCTAGGTCGGGCATCGATCTCTTTTTTGACTTCTCCCTGACGGACGATCAGCACGGCATAGAACGTGTTATCTTGCAGCGAGTGAATAACTATGCGCTCCAAGGTAAGACTCCATGCCTCTAAGAAATTGACCATCAGATCGTGAGTTAAGGGCCGAGGAGGCTTGTGGCCTTCGATCGCGCTAATAATAGCCTTTGCTTGCTCCTGACCGATATAAATAGGCAAAGCCCGTCGCTCCGTAGCGTCTCTCAATAGGACAATAGGACTGCGCGTGGCTGCATCTAAGGCAATTCCAGCGACTTTCATTTCAATCATTCGATCGGCCTCATAGAATTAAGAAACTGTAAGGCAGTAGAGAACTTGGACATAAAGATCACCTAAATCCAGTATGACTTGATCTTCGCCGGAATCTGCAACTGATCTGGGACTATCGATTTTAGATTTTAGATTTTAGATTTTAGATTGACTTGGGGGGAGAGGCAGGGCTGTTTCATTCTCTTGTAGGGGCAGCCCCCCGTGGCTGCCCCCATGTCCCAAACGCCTGTACAGTCGTCTGTGGCGGGGTAGGCACGGGGGCACTACCCCTACAAAATTCATGTTTTTGGTGAGAATGAAACCGCCCTGGGGGGACAGGGGGACGGCAAAACCTCCTGTCTCTGGTTTGTCTCTATGGTTTCATGTAAATAAGCGATCGACTAAGGAAAAATACTTATGTTTACAGGACTAATTCAATCTCTCGGAAAGCTGAAGTCGCTAGGCAACGATTATTTCCAAATTTCCTGCACATCAAAGAACTCCTACCAGATTTTACAAGATTTAGCCATTGGGGACAGCGTAGCCGTGGATGGAGTCTGTTTGACGGTAGTGGAAGTTCTGCCACAAGGTTTTGTCGCCGTCGCTTCGCCAGAAACTCTCCGGCGCACAACTCTGGGATCATTCCCCGATGCTTTGGTGAACCTAGAAACCTCCCTGCGCGCCGGTAGCAAATTGGGGGGACATTTTGTGACGGGACACGTAGATGCGATCGGCACTTTAGCGACATCTACCCAAACCGCTAACGCTTGGGAGATGCGGTTTACTGCGCCACCGGCAGCAAATTCGGGATGGCAACGTCAAATCGCACCTTACATCGTTTCTAAGGGCAGCATCGCCGTCAACGGCATCAGCTTAACCGTGGCAGATTGCGATGCTGACGGCAATTGGTTTGAAGTTGCTGTCATTCCCCACAGTTTTGGTGAGACAAACCTCAGCTATTTGCAACCAGGAAGTTTAGTAAACTTAGAAGCAGATATTCTGGGCAAATATGTCGCCAAATTTCTCCGCAGCGGCTCAAAATCCCATCCCGAACCGTGGGAAGAAACGCCGGCCATCAACAGTTTGGGAACAATTACACCCGAATTCTTAGCAGAACACGGATTTATTTAATCTTCGGGTGCGCGCGGCGCACCTTGCTAAGATAAAACTCGGGGGTTGAAAGCTACTACACAAACGAACTCCTAATTGCAAGCTCATGAAAATTCCATCATGGCCCGCGTGGTTGCCTTATCCTATCTCATGTTTAAAGGGTTTTGTCCTCAGCTACGCTTTCACTTCCACGGTCAAGGATCAATTTCCTTTACAAACTGGTGACAGTCTTGTTCCCATTTTGATTGGAGCTTGGATCTGGGTAGCGCTTTTATTTAGCTTCTTCCACTGGGTTTTTACGTCCGGTGCAAATTTACTGCTGACGCATTTGCCTCAAAAACCTTCATTTGATAATTGGCGCCAGCATCTAACTACTTGGTCGAGTTCAAAGAAGCCACATTGGAAAGAAGGGTTAAATGCTTTCATTATTAGTTTTGTGACTTCTATCCTCGTAAGCTTTGTTGTATTTTCGGTAATCCCCGCACCTAGCAGGCTTGATGCCTACAACAATAATTCCTACGAACTGAGGCAGGCCATGATTCAGGTGAGATTTGCTCTAATCCCCATCGGAATGACAATAACTTCCGCTTACCTCTATCAATATGATCTTTGGGCGCGTCAGCGACGGGCGGCTAAGCAAGAAAAGCGATCGCAGAATTCCACCGCACCTGCTGCAAATCCAATAGAACAAGAACTCAATCAACTCAGGGCTGACGCTGGAGCAACTCGGATGCGACCTGTGAGACAAGCGACTCCCGAAGTTGCTGACTGGTACGTGTTCCGATCGGGTAAAGCAGAGGGCCCGTACACCAAATTACAACTCTGGGAAGTTCAGAAAATTACAGCTCGCACAAAAGTTCGGCGAGGAGAAGGTGACTGGCAACGCGCTGGTGAAGTTTCAGAACTGACGAAATATCTTACACAACAATAGACCTCTTGCAAAATAATTTTGTGCTATTATCGGAAGTTTAGCCAATTTTATAATCTAGCAGGCTGGGCAAGTTTAAGGAAATGCCAATCAACCCAATAATTCAAAGTTTGACCTAAACTTGAGCAAACTTTTAAGGATAACAAATATTTTTTTTGCAAGAGGTCTAAAGAATAAAGTTGTAGGGTGCCTAATCCGCGAATTATTTTATCAATAATTGACGCCTCAAAGCTGACGCACCTACTAGCTCTTACTCCTCTCTCTGCGCTCTCTGCGCTCTCTGCGGTTCATTAATCAAACTCTATTCCTCAACAAAATTTTTTTTCTCCCAAAACAATCCCGCAGCAATTCCTGCCTGAGAAACTAAAAACAATGCAGCAATTAATAGCTTTTGAAAGCCCGGTGCGTGGAAAAATGGATAAGTTAGCAAATTCAGATAAAATGACGGATGTTGTAGTTTCCCATTAGCCCCGCGTTTCGAGATCATTTGCTGAAACAAAAAAGCACCTCTACCATAATTAAATTGCTGTTTCCAAAATTTGCGAAGAGTTAGTGCATGGGAGTGATAGACTATAACTTCGGGAGCGTAAATTGCGGCATTGCCCGAATGCAACCACCGATCGCAAAATTCCCGGTCTTCTCCAGCCGCTAGAGAAAAACTCGTGTCAAAGCCACCGATTTTTTGGAAGGCCTCAGCGGGAAGGGCAAAATTGTTAGAAGTGAAAAATTGCGCGCGATCGCCAATAGCATTATAGTAACTGTAAAGGTAATCGATCAGTTGCTGGCTGGCAGTAGAATAAATGTTATCCGGCAGCGCGTTTACAGTTCGACCTCCGATTAAGCAATCTGGTGTTTCCACAAATCGCTTTTCCAGATTTTGTAGCCAATCTACCCCCACAGTACAGTCATCGTCTGTAAACACTAAAAATTTGCCTTCTGCGGCAAAAGATCCAGTATTTCGCGCAGTTGCCGGGCCGGAGTTGGGTTGTGTCAGAAGGGTGATATTTAGCTGATTTTGAAAAGGCGAAATTGTATTTTCGACAGAGATTTCGGTGCTATCGTTGACGACGATAACTTGAAATTTATCGCGCGGATATTCAATTCCAACAAAAGACTGAATACACGCCGCTAATTTATCGGGGCGATTGTAGGTCGGAACAATAATTGAAAATAGAGTTTTAGCTTGGTTCATGTTCAGTTGACAGTTGACAGTTGACAGTTGACCGCTTTATAGCGACTTCTACTTGGAAGTCCGAGGATTGGAGTAATGAATAGTCTTCTTTGAATTTCCCCCGCTTATGCTTGGGGTTTTAAACCAATTCTTTCTGGTAACTAATAACTTTTAATTTTTCAAGCGATATAGCACCGACTCAGTATTAAAATCTTTACCGAAAACTGGTTGCAGCGGGCCTTGGGCACTTGTCAGCCAAGATAAAGCTTTTCTGGTAGCTGCGTTTGTCCCAGTCAGGGGCCCGAATCCCACAGTCCTAATTTTATTTTGCCGGAGTTTGTCAATCCATGCCGAAAGTCGATCGGCTCTAAACGGCACATATAAAACTTGTCTGTCCAAATTCCTCCCGTAAAACAGGTAGCTGCGCGAACTTAAAAAGAAGCCTATTCTTTCATCGGGTACTGTATTTTTATCAATATATTCGTAAATACCACGATACAGTTTTGTGCGTGCAATATCTCGCTTTTCCCTCCAATGACCAATTACTATTAATCCTATACACACACCAATTATCACTATATGAATTGATTTTTTGCGACTGGGAAACACATGATTCAGCCATCCGAAGCCAGGATTTATTTTCAACCATATTGCAGCCAGAATCAATGACACAATATAAAATATCGGATATGGTAATATATATTGCCAACTGGTTCGTAATATTTTTCCGATACTGTTAATAGATTCTATGGGGTTAGACTTAAAATTGTCAATCAACAAACTCCCCCAAACAATGCTATCTCCGGTGAAAGAAGCATTTTTAATATAATCAAAAATTGTGTTGCTAGTAATTCCGAACAAACCACTAACCAAAACCACTGCCAGAATAAATTTATTTGGAGTTTTCAAGAGAGTTGCTGTAGCTGCGGCGGCGATGGCGAGTACGCTTAAAAAGGGAAATCCGTATCTGAGGTTAAAACCGAGTATAGGGCTGAGTTGACCGATCGACTCTCCGACAG
Source organism: Microcoleus sp. Pol8_D6 (assembly GCF_036700965.1). Classification (NCBI taxonomy): domain Bacteria; kingdom Bacillati; phylum Cyanobacteriota; class Cyanophyceae; order Oscillatoriales; family Microcoleaceae; genus Microcoleus; species Microcoleus sp. Pol8_D6. The sequence goes on from NZ_JAUBPW010000077.1 coordinate 13,113, forward strand.
TCCCGGAGGTGTAAGGTGTAATTAAATACAGAATTCCTGTGCTGGCAAGAAGTACAATTAAAATAATATTATTTTGATTAATTCTTCTGGCTTTACTTTGGATAAAAGCCAGAGGCGCTGCCAATACCTGAAGTGCGATCGCCAGAAAGGGCAGTTGCAACCTAATGATAATTTGTAAGCCGACAGTTTGCCAGTGGGAAAAATTGCTGGGATTAAATTGAGCTGCTAAAGTGCTTTGCCAAATCTTTAGAAGTGGCGAAGCGGGCGGCTGCTGTACCGGAGGTGTTGGTCCAGGTACGGAAGGCGGTAAGGGAACAGGCTCTAAGGGAATTTTAATATCGCCGACTTCGCTGACAGGGTAATTGATTTGCAGCAAGTTTCTCGCATACCAAAAACCTCCTAAAAGCAAGCAACAAGCTACGCCGCACAGCAAGACTGGTTTGAGAAAGTGGCGAATTCTAAATTTAGCTGATGTAGATTTTTTATTAACCGCGAATCTTTTAATTTCTAATATTGCTAATCCTCCTAAAAGTGAGGCTGAATAGACTATCCCAGTAATTTTTATTCCCGCTAGCATTCCTACGGCTGCCAAAAATAGGGATAGTTCCGATTGCGATCGGCTGCTGTGATAGGATAAACCAAGATACAAACCTACGGTAAATATTGCAGCTAGCGGTAAGTCTGGGTGAATGGTGTTAACTTGGTTGAGCACCATCGGTACTGTCAATACTAAAGATGCTGCTGCCATACCGTGAATTCGGGTTGCTCCAAATTTTACGCTTAATAGATAAATGGCAATTCCCTCAAGTACCCACGCAATTAGCAGGGGAAAAGCTGCGAGAAAGTCTTCTTTGAATGGGATTACACATAAAGCAGATAAAACGTGCCAATTGTAGGGATATACTCGGGCTTGTTCTTGTTCAAAAATCCAATTTCCGGCAGCATCTAATAAGGTAAATGAATGGGTTTGATACCATCGAGCGATCGCAGGTAGGTGAAACCACAATGAATCATAATTGGTTGTGGGTTTGGTTGCGAGAATTTGTAACAGCAAAAATCCTGCAATAGCGGTGCCAAAAATAATTAGGCGTTCGGATTTAGCCAGAGGTTGCTTGAGTTGGGGAATCGGCCACTCGGAGAAGGTAAAAGTTTTGTGGTTTTTTGTATAAATCAGGATGAAGCCGATCGCACCAATCAGAATTTCTGCTATAATCACGGCAGAAATATTTAGGCGATCGGCACTTCCTAAAATCAAGCCCATACAAACTTGTGCCATACTCCATCCCGTCAGGAGTACAAGGAGAAAATGGGGAAATGAATAGTTATTGTTTTCTTTCTGATTCTCACAGGCAAGAGACAAGCTTAAGGGAATTGGCCCGACTAGAATAATCAGAAATAAAATTAATTCCCACAAATGCTGCGCTATTAGCATAAGCTCCAAGTTACCATTTTTTATCAGTTTTTCCTCGTTACCAGAAAAAGCCTGGTAACGAGGAAAAGCAACGAGTTCGCGTGCTGGTTGCACAAAACATAAATTTTCTTGTGGGGTGGGCTTTTCGACCGTTCCACAAGAAAATTAATTTAGCCAATTCCCAATTTTTACCTGTTAGCTTGCTTCTGAGGTTTGGGTTTGACGGCTTCAGTATCTTTGGGCTTAGAAGTGTCAGCTTTTAACAGTTCGGGGAATGGCGGCTGGAGGTTGTGAACTTCGATGTCCATTCCCAGCGGCAGAGGTGGAAGCTGGGGCAGATCGTTTTCCAAATCCTTGAGTCCGCTAGCGGTTTGTATTTCCACCATTTTCGGCATTTGCGGTACTTTGGCTGTTTCCAAACTGCCGATCATTTTTGCCAGAGCGAATTCTAGCTGAGAACCCGGGTCGATCGCCACCCAACCCTGGTCTGTCATTTGGCGAACCTCAAAGTGGAGGTGAGGTCCTGTAGACATTCCCGTACTGCCGACGCGGCCGATAGTTTCTCCCTGTTTCACCCACTCTCCCGGTTTCACAAACAGTTCCGAAAGGTGCCCGTAGAGAGTTTCCTGAGACTTTTTGCTGTGGTTGAGAACCACAGTCAAACCGTAGCCGCCCAACCAATCGGCGATCGCCACTTGGCCCGCATAGGCCGCCAGTACGGGCGTTCCCATCGGGGCTCCCAAGTCAGTTCCAGTGTGAAACCTGCCGTAGCCCATAACCGGATGAGTCCGCCACCCAAACGGCGAAGTAATTGCCGAAGCAATAGATAGCGGAAACAGCAAGCTGGTGTTGCCATTTCCGGGGAGGCCTGCGGGACGCGGCGTGAGATTGTAGTAAGCAAAACCGGTATTGCTGCCGCTGCTGACACTAACCGCACCGACTTGAACCGGCCCGAGTCCCATGCTGGGCGCTGGAGGGCCGCCGCCGTAAGATGCAGATCCGGCATAATACCCAGCGTCTGCGGAGTATCCAGTGTCTGCGGAGTAGCCGATGTTAGCCGAGTATCCAGTGTCTGCTGAGTATCCTGCGTTAGCCGAGTAGCGCGGGGGTGCGTAAGCAGATTCCGGTGGGTTGGAATCCCTCCAAACCTGGCTGCCTATTTGTTGAACGGCTTGACCGAGTTTACTCACAGGATTTCCGCTACTATTTCCGGCAACAGTTCCCCGAACCAAGCCCGGAAGGCTTTCTGGCAGATTTCGAGGAGGAGGGGCTGCAATATAGCCGTCGTCTGCGATCGGAGGTTCCTGTCTGTAGTTGGGTTCTCCTGCATCTGCCGTCACCGGCTCGGAAACAGGAGGAGGCGCGCACAAAGCGCCTTCTCCTTCGCACCCAGTCGATCGTTCTGCAAACTCTATCCTGGTTGGCGCTTCGTACTCGCTGGTAGCGCCAACGCTGTAGTCTGTTTGGTCGATTTCAGCGTGGGCTGGGTTAACTGGCGCTTCAAAAGGTGGCTCTTGGGCCGTCGCTTCTGGCAGGGGAATCAGCGCGGGTTCAGGCAGATAATACTGGGTGGGAGGTGCTTCGCTGGCGTACTCCGGCTCCCAGGCCGGTGCGGCATCGAAAGGCTCCGACGGTGGAACTTCTGCCTGCGGTTCAGGGTAGGGTTCTGGCGACCCTTGGCTGTATTCGGGTTCCGGGGGCGGGAGAGGAGCTTCAAATAATGGCTGGAGTTCTGCTGCGCCGGGGACGGCTTGTTCTGCTGGCGGAGTTTCGGCTTGGGCCCAAACTAAACCTTTGCTGAGCAGTCCCAGACTGGCAAGGCAACCCAGTCCCACCAGCAGTGAGCGATCGGACAAAAGGCGCGATCGAGTCCGGGCGCCTGTAGGGTTCTTTTTTTGCTGTTTGGTGTTCAAAGGGGCTGTTATTTGCTTGTCTGGAACTGGTTTCACGATTTTTTTTCCCAACTCAACAGGGGGCACAAGGATCTCGAAGTCAGGATCGAATGTATGGCAATCCTTGTCTTTATATACAGGCCTAACTGATTTTACCGGGCTTGAGGCAATTTTTTTTGCACATAGAACAAGCTCAAATGCCTTACGCATTCACTCGCGATCGATATCCGGTTTTTTTGATCCCGATGGCACTTGCGTAAAAGTGTCTTAGGGCCACACTGATGATAGCGCTTTGGCGTTCGTCTATGTTAATTAGTTGCCTATATTGGTCAGATTCTGCAAAATTTCTGCGCTGTCGGTCGTCCTGAAATATTGCACCATTCTCAATAATCTTTTCAGGGCGGACTCTCCTGCCCAACCCCTACTCCCCACAAGAAAATCTACTCTTTGTGGAACAGGCCGGAAAGCCTGTGCGAGCGAGAATGCTGCAAGATGTGAGTTGTCCTAAAACCGCCTACTCATCGCGATTTTTTCCTGAGAGCTGGCCCTGCATTTAAAATTCGCGGACAAAATTTTTGATTGTTTAGAATACAAGCTAAATGATGCGCTTGGGTAAGGATAGGTTTCATGACTGTAGCTGGCGATCGCTTGACAAATTTTCCTGACTCTGAGTGTGGCGGACAGCCTGACGGTATCAGTTGGGACTGGCAGAGTTCTGAAGGCTTGCCCTATCTGACTTGCAGCTTGCTTTCTCCCTGGTCTCACGGCTTTTTTACTCGCGATTTCTCGCCCCAGGGGCCGATCGATCTGACGGAAGTTCTGGAACCTGGAGCTAAGGTTTACCGACTCCAACAGGTACACGGCAATGCGGTACTTAAAACCACTGAGTTGTCCCCGGTTGTGGCTCCGGGCCCGGAAACCGCTGCCCCAAGCTATGCTGAGGCTGATGGCTTGGTTGCCCATCGAGAATTGGAGGCGCTTTGGGTTTGCTCGGCTGACTGTGTGCCGGTGCTGATTGCTGACGCTCGCACGGGACTGGTTGCGGCAGTTCACGCAGGTTGGCGCGGGACTGCTGCTAAGATATTACCAGAGGCGATCGCTCAACTTGTGGCACAAGGCAGTCAACTAGAAAATCTGAAGATTGCTATGGGGCCGGCGATCGCTGGAGAGGTTTACCAGGTATCTGTGGAAGTAGCAGCGGAACTGGGAGCCACCATTGCTCCTAAGAGTGGCGTTAGTGCGACAGCCGACGGCATTCTAGAGTTTTTGCACCAACTGCCGGAAACGCCTGTCTTAGCCGATCCAGAACCGGGAAAAGTACGCTTGGATGTTCGCCTCTGCAATGCTCTGCAATTGCAGCAGTTGGGAATCGATGTTTCTCAAGTGGCGATCGCTCCTTTCTGTACTTATTCTGACTCGGCTCGCTTTTTTTCCTACCGCCGCGATCGACTTAAAAAAGTCCAGTGGTCGGGAATTGTGAGTTCCAGCAGGACAAGTCCCTTCTGAGGGCATTTGGCAGAAGGTAAAATTTTAGACGGCCAAGATAAAAATAACAATCTTTGGATTCATTATTTTTTATTTACGAATGCCAAATGCCTTCTAGTTTCTATTTTCGTAAGGTTTGCTGGTTCCTGTTTTAAAGCACCAAAAACTAGCAGCAAAACTTTTGGGAAAGCGGTAGAGCTCCCGCCCCGCTTTCCTCTCTTGTTAAGATTGGTCTATAACGAGAGTCTTCAGCGGGTTATTACCATGAGTGAGCCAACTCCCTATCAACTTCTTGAAGTCGATGAAGATGCTTCCTTTGATGAAGTGCAAGAGGCCCGCACGCGCCTAGCTGAGCAGTACAGCGGTGACAAGAAACGTTTGGAATTGCTCGAAGCAGCTTACGACGCGATCCTCATGGATCGCCTGCGGCAGCGACAGGAAGGGAAAATTAAAGTACCTGAACGCATCCGCTTTCCCGAACGGCTGACTCCCCCACCCCCAAGCTTTACTCCCTCTCCTCCTAGTGGCAGCCCAGCTTGGTTGCAGCGGCTAATCGATACTCCTAGTCGATCAGACATTTTGTGGCCGGCTGGGGTGTATGTGGGGTTAGGCGGACTGAGTATTTATCCGGCGGCTAATGATGGTTTACTACAGTTGACTCTGGCTCTTGGGGTCGGATCTTGTCTTTATTTTATTAATCGCAAGGAACAAAAATTTGGTCGCGCCGTGCTGCTGACTGTGGCTGGCTTGGTTATAGGCTTGTTGCTGGGAGGATTTTTGGGTTCTTTGGTCAGTCCGGCATTTATAACAACAGAGAAATTTATCGCTTTGTTTACGTTTTTAATTCTGTGGCTGGTCAGCAGTTTTCTGCGATAGTCAGCAGTCATTAGTCAGCAGTTATTAGTCAGCAGTTATTAGTCAGCAGCCAACCACTAATAACTGTGGAATCAAGACCTCCGACCAATAACATCAGCTAACAATTAATAACTAATGACTAATGACTAATGACTAATTTTTGTGACCTAAAATAATCTCAACTGCTTCGCTCAAATTGTTAGCAATTAAATCCGGTTGGTGCATTTCTAGTTGGGTGCGATCGCGAATTCCGCACAAAACACCAATTACCTTGACACCGTGCGTCTTTGCTGCTGTAATGTCTGCCTCCGTATCCCCAACCATCCAAGTGTCAGAAGCCGGAGGCAGTTCGGCAAGAGCTTTTGCCATCAACAGCGGCTTATCTTTGACATCCCCGGTTTTAACGTAATCGTTGGGGAGGCAATAGCGGCGGTTTTCTGGGAAAAAATGCCCTAAATTGCAGCGGTTGAAGGCTTCATCTAGTTCCCTAACACGGCGCATGGTCATCACCGCTAAGTCTACTCCAGCGCCCTGCACCTTTTCGAGAGTTTCCAGAGCGGTGGGAACTGGTTGATCATAAATCATGTAGGGTAGGGTGTGGACGGTTTGACGGCGTTTCTGGGCAAAATCGCGGGCTTGGGCTGCGTCTAATCCTGAGACAATGCCAATTTCGGTTTCGGGAACCCGCGCGCGCTTCATGTCCCAAAACTCGGCTTTGGGGAGTTCTCGCACTGGTTGTCCCGAACGCTTAGTCTCGGCGAGACAATACTGGTAAACTCGGTAGTAGCGATCGGACACGTCCATAATCGGGCCGTCAAAGTCGGTAATAAGTCTCAGCATTTAGCAGAGTATTTTTAAGCTTTTATACAAATCCTTCGATACTATAGCAGTTCTCAATCTTGGTGAGGTATGCCCTATGCCCTATGCCCTATGCCCTATGCCCCCTTATCAAGCGTGCACCTCATGTTACTGAGAAAGGCTATATATCATTTAAAGGTAACACTTTCTTTACAAAAATTGACACAAATACCTAGGGGAGGTAAGGTCTATAGGAATGGTGCTAATTAAAGCAAACATTTGAATTAAACTGTGGTGTTCCTCAACTTTAGCGGTTGTAAGCCATATCGGGGAATTTAAAATTAAAATGTGTCGCACAAATAGTGTAAACCGCTACATATTATTCATAAATCTCAACCTCAATCGAGGATGATTTTGACTGCGCTTTCTCACAAAAAGTGGGTAAAATTAATATTTGGCCCCATTTTTAAAATAAGCAAAAAACTGCTTGGAGAATCCAAAGTGTACTGTTTGCATAAATTAGCCAGCGGTAACAGGTGATGACATTTGCCAGGATAAAAATTCCCATGAGAAATCGCAGCCAAACAACAACTAACTTTACAGGCTAACCTTTGAGAGAGATGCTCTACAATAACGAGATGCTTCCCACATTAACTGTAGAGAGCAGCCCCAGAAGTATTAATATTCTTCTTTATAAGCTGTTATCCTTACGCAGGATTGAGTACCTCACAGTCGATCGGGAACTTAAGATTAAAGAAATATCTTTGAAAGTGCAAGATTTTGCCTACATTCATGAGGAAGTAGGCGAAGGAAAAGACGTGCGCGATAGTTTTCCTGAACTAATCGGAATTGAAGGAATCCTTGAAGATATTATTGAAGAACGACAGCAAGATTGTCAGTTAAAATCAATTAGCCGAGTTCTCAAAGACGGATCTTATTTGTATCTAAATTTGTACATTTTTGGTTGTAAAGGACAAGCCAATGCTGACAGATTGATTATGTTATGCGAAGATGTGACAGATAGCATTGGCTCTCAGCCAACCATTGTTCAGGCTGCCAATAAAACAAGTATTAAAGGCGATAACTTAGCGGCGGCTGGCGATTATATTGACAAAATTATTAATTCCCTAGGGGATGTTTTGTTCGTAACAGGAACATCAGGCCAAATCAAAAAAGTGAATAAAGCTGCACAGCAATTATTTGGATATACCGAATCGGAATTAATTGGCAAATCCATATCCATGATTACGGCAGAGGAGGAATTGTTACGCAAAGTCAGCCAGCTACCTCCTGCACTTAAAAGCGAATATTGGCCTCAAGTAAAAGTAGCTTGCCAAACGAAAATAGGTTTAAAGCTGATTGTTGCGTTTTCATGTTCTACTTTCGAGACAAGCCCAGGAAGCAAGGATGGAGATAGCGGGGTTATACAAGATTTTGTTTATATCGGCAAAGACATTACCAAGCAACAACGCATAAAAAAGTGTCAAGAAGCACAGTATGCTGTGACTCATATCCTGTCAGAATCAAGTTCTCTAGATAGCGCAACTCCGAAAATTTTGCAAGCTATTTGCCAAAGTTTTGGGTGGGATTTTGGCGAACTTTGGACGCCTGCTGAGGCGGAGAAAGAAACTAGATTGGGTGAGGAAATAAAATCTGAAACAGATCCGCTTTGGTGCCTGCCACTTTGCTGTCCGATCGAGGAAACTCCTTGTTGGCGGCGGGTGGCCGTTTGGCAGGCAGCGGAGGAAGTTAGGGAGTTTGCCGAAAACGACCAGCAGATTACTTTTGCTGCGGGTGAGGGTTTGCCGGGAGCGGTTTCCAGAAGCGGTTGTACGCAGTGGATTACTGATCTTGTGGACGATCCCAATTTCGTGCGATCGCGCTTGGCCGAGGAAGCGGGATTGCGATCGGGATTCGGTTTCCCCATTCACGCTAGGAGCCAAGTTGTAGGAGTAATGACTTTTTTTTGCCGGGAAGAACTGCAACCAGATCAAGATTTACTTCAGATCATAGCTGTGGTAAGTTCTCAATTAGGAGAATTTGTCAAGCGCAAATATGCAGAGCAAGAATTGCAAGAAGCTGAAGCTTCAATTCGCTTTTTGTACGAACAAGAAAAACGCCAAAGTGAAGAATTAGCTCGGCAAAACTTAGCTTTAGAACAAGCCAAATTAGAATTACAAGCAGCTAACATGGAATTGCAGCGCCTCGCTGCGGTGGATGGATTGACTCAAATTCCCAACCGTCGCTGTTTTGACAAAAAATTGGAGTTAGAATGGCAGTTGATGGAGCGAGAAAAAGAGTCGCTATCTTTAATTTTGTGCGATATCGATTTTTTCAAACTTTACAACGATCATTACGGGCATCAAGGAGGCGACGAATGTTTAAAACAAGTAGCCGAGATTTTAGCTAGCAACGCTCAGCGGGCAGGAGATTTAGCCGGCCGCTACGGTGGCGAAGAATTTGCGGTAATTTTGTCACGAACTGATGTGCAAGGAGCAAAGCGGGTAGCTGAAGCAATTCGCAGCGATTTGAAAGCAGCGGAAATTTTTCATGCTGCTTCCAAGGTAAGTAAGTTTATAACTCTCAGTATGGGGATCGCTACTACTGTACCTGCTGCTGGTTTATCGGTTGAGGAGTTAATTGGACAAGCCGATCGAGCGCTATATCGAGCTAAACTAGAAGGACGCGATCGTATAGTTGCCCTAGACTTGAAAATAGAATTTCAGGGCCCGAAAGGAGTATGTTCTGATGATTGTGAGAGAAGCTAAAATCGCTGACGCACCTGCAATCGCACGGGTGAATCTAGATACTTGGCGCACAGCTTACCGGGAAATTGTACCAGCAAATTACCTCGCACAGTTATCCTATGAAAAGCGAGAAAGCAATTGGCAAGAAATCCTGGCAAACGTCAAAAATACTGGCGTTTTTGTCTGCGTTGCTGAGAATGAATCGGGAGAAGTTGTGGGTTTTGCTGCGGGTGGTCGCGAGCGCACCGGCAAATATGTATATAAAGGAGAATTATTTGCCATCTATATTTTGGAGGAATATCAGCGTCAAGGAATTGGACGGCAACTCGTGAGAACAGTTGCCACAAAATTGGCAGAATTAAGTTTGAACTCGATGCTAGTTTGGGTACTAGGAGACAATCCAGCCTATAAGTTTTATGAATTATTAGGAGGTGAAAAAGTTGACGAACAGCAAACAAGTAGAGCCGGAGTTGCACTCAAAGAAATTGCCTACGGCTGGAAAGATATCGCAGTGCTGATTAACCCGCCGGTATGACCAAAAAAGTGGAATTTTTGTCAATCATCTATCAAACTTCCCCTCTTCATTTGTTCCCGTTCAATTGCCTCAAACAAAGCTCGAAAATTCCCCGCCCCAAAACCTCCAGCTTGCACCTGTTTCCCGTTAACTAAACTAACTCGGCGCTCAATAATCTCGAAAAAGAAAGTCGGTTCTGCAAAAATTGGCTGGGTAAAGATTTGCAGCAGCATCGCTGCAGGAGTATCTTCTTGCCAATCTGCCAAAACTTGACAAGCTGCAATTGCTTGCCAATCTGCGGGCAAATAGTTTTGCCGCTGCTGTAATTCGGAGTAGTATGTTGGAGGAACTGGCAGAAAAGGCAAACCGCACGATCGCAAATCGGCAACAACCCCCACGATATTATTAGTTTGCAAAGCCATGTGCTGAATACCCGGCCCCCGATTGGCGCTCAAAAACTCTTGAATTTGAGAATTAGCTGATGCCGGTTCATTAATCGGGAATTGCACCCCACCTTCAGCGTGCACCATAACTTGACTCCGCAAAGCCGATTTCTCAGTCTGAATGTCAAAATTTTGCTGCGGTTGAAAACCTAATATTTTTTGATACCAACTAACAGCACTTGACAAATCGCCCGATTCAACATTTAACACTACGTGGTCAATCCGGGTAAACAACGGCAGCTTATCCGAAGCCGATAGCAGTGAATGGCTGCCAATTCGCTCCACGAGAGTATGGGTTAAATCTCCCCAGCCCGCAATTTTTGCCCGCTTAAAATAGCCTCCTGCGTTTAGGTCTTCTTGAATCGGTTCCAGGATTTTAGCGCCTTCTGCAGCCGCTCTAGCTAGCGCTAATTCAATATTTTTTACCCGAAAACCCACATCGGAAATTCCTGGAGGATGAAACTTCAACCAACTAGCAGCGGGACTCGCGGGTGTCAGGGGCGAAGATAAAACAAAACATACATTGCCGCTGCTGACAACTTCAGTGTGAGTGTGGCTGTTGGCGTAACCTGCTATTGATTGAAAGCCTAACTGGCTGACAAACCAGCCGCGGGATACTTTAGCGTTTTCAACGTAAAATTGAATGCGATCAAAGTCCATAATCAATAATTGAAAATGGAAACTGAAAAATGGAAAATCTGCTGATTTTCAAGGCAAAGTTGCAAGGTAGAGACTGAGTAATGGATATTTTTCATACTTTTTATTGCGCGCCCACTTAATAATAACCTAAAGATTGAATATCCTAGCTCCCTCTGAAGGCAGAAATAAGTCAGCACTTAAAAGAAAAGACACCCGGTGTCTGGGATAACTTGGGTTTGCCGCGACGCCTTCGCCAAAAGGACTTACGCAAAAAACAAATAGTTTGACGCGCGAATTATAGGGGTAAGGTGCGCCAGCCCGTGCACCCTACATAATTAAGTGCTGTACAAGTTCTCAAACCTAAAAATATCATAATTTTTCTTGCCTTCAGCTTCCGCTGCGTTCTGCCTTCTAATCATTCCTCAATAGCTAGAAGAACAAATGACTTTCCGGCTGAATATTAATCTCCATCGGCACAGCTTGCGGGTCAGCCGAAAGAGCAAACATAATCGCATTGGCGGCAGTTTCGGTACTCAGCATTTTTGACCTGTCTACCTTCAAACTCACATTATCCCAAAACGGAGAATCCACCCCGCCAAAATAGAATAGCGTAAACTTAATGCCGTAGCGTCGCAGCTCATCTGCCATGCACTTGCTGAAACCAACTACCCCAAACTTTGAAGCGCAATAAGCCGTTCCCATCGCCATCGAATGCTTGCCCAAAATCCCGATGACATTGCAAATGTGGCCGGATTTACGCTCTTTCATCACATTCGCCGCTGCTTGAGACGTGTAAAAACTGCCTTTTAAGTTCAAGTCAAGCATTGCATCTAAATCAGCGGGTTCTAACTTGTTCCACTGCTTGAGAATTCCGGCACCAGCGGCGTTTATGAGGGCATCAATTTGTCCGAAATGTTCCAGAGTTGTCTGCATCAACGTCTCGACTTGTGGCAAATCGGTGATATCTGTGGGCACGCACAGTACCTCTGTTGCCGAAATTTCGCTAGCTAAAGCGTCTAATTTACTGCTGTCTCTGGCGGCGAGCACTAGCCTCGCACCCGCATCAGCGAGTTTGCGGGCCACTGCTGAACCGATGCCGCCAGTCGCGCCCACCACAACCACAACTTTGTCGTGCATATCCCTTTACATTTCTTTACGTCCAGATTGTATGATAACTCAAGTTGCTAGTAATGGGGGGGTTGATATAGCAATCCTTGCAGGAGTCGTAAATTTTTGACCCCACCCCAACCCTCCCCTTATCAAGGGGAGGGAGTAAGAAATTCACAAATTATTTAGGATGGCTATATATTTTAATTTTTAATTAATTCAGGGAAACTTGCCAGCCTTTTTCGGCTTTTTTTAGCTGGAGAGAAGCGCAGGATTGCAAAAATTTAGTAAATTTCCTACCGAGATTAAAATCTTTAATTATTTGGGTAATTTGTTTACCGTATTGTCGGTGAAATTCGCTGCCTACATTGGAGAGAAATACAGAATTGTCAGGAGAGTTGTCGGTTAAGTCGCCAACGATTTTGACAAGAGCTCTTTCCAAGTCTTCCAGAGAATTAATATCTGTCAAAGTCGCAGGTGCTGTCTGGTGGTTATTCAGAATTTCTTGGCTAAGTATTGGCGGTGGGGGCGATAATCTTACTTCAAAAAGAGTGACATAAGTTTGAGAAACTTCTGATGGTTTGTGGAGGACAAAATCGGTGGGATATTTAAGAAAGATATCCCGGGTTTTAGTACCGAGCAAATGATGGGCAACAACTTGATTGAGGACTAATCCGTAATTTTCCCTAAATAAAGCTGAAACAGTAGAAACTTTTATCCACTGAGTTGAGGTGCGTTTTTGCTCTTTTTTGATTAATTCTTTTAGTTGAACAACTAATTGTTCTAGGGGTGTAATTTCCGGTATGGTTACAAGGGAATGGGTTTCAACTTGTCCGGTTTTGCTGTTCAAAACTATGATTTTATCTATTTGTTTGCGGACTTGAAATACGGTTAGTCCGTGGGCTTGCAGTGTATTGCTGAGGTGAGTGAGGGCGCGATCGGACGAACAGACAAAAATCTCTTTGGCTGTGGGATAATGTACGAAAATCGATGCGCCGACTGTAGCCATTTTTAAGTCGGCGCTGTCTTTGCCGGGCGGGACGTGAATTAGTTGATAGCCGCGCTGGTGAAATTCGGCATCTTTCTTGCCCATGCTGCGCCAGTTGGCAAAGGCAACTTTGATTTGGATTGGATAGTGGCAAATTCCCTCTAAGAATTTTTCCGTTTCGACGGTGAGTTGCAAGTTTTCGACATCTAGCAGCAAGATAGCAATGCCGATTGGGAGCGAATTTGTTTGATGAGTGGTGGGAGTGGGAAGCTTTGAGGAAACTGAGTTTTGTGATTTAGCAGGTGCTGTTTGAGATTGGGCTAGCTGCTGAATTTTGGCACATAATTTGCTGAATTGAGGTGAATTAACGAATTCTGGAATCAGCAGAATTTGTAGGTATTTTTTTGCAATCAGCAGCAGGGAATCTGTATCGCTGGCTACTGTGAAACTTTTTGTCAATTTTCCAATCAAAACTGACTGAAAATCAGGTTTGGCCCAGGGGGTTTTCCTGTATTTTTCAGTTATCCATTCGGGATGCTGTTCCTGAATGGTAATTAGGGTTTGAGCTATATAGCGACTGATGACGCTGAATGCGGGAGATTCTTGAGTCGCAAGCTCGGAAGTTTGATCGGGCATGGCCCTCTACAATGCGGGATGCTGTTTCAATTTATCACACTTCTAGTTTCTCGCCGGGAGTCGGACGATCGCCCGCCAAATTAAACCGGCGGCAATTAATGCCAATCCTGTCAGCCAAATTTCCCTCTCCACCCAGAAAGCCAGAAACAGACAATTCCCCAAACCCACCCAAGCCAACCACTGTGGATAAAGCCTTTCGGCGGGGGAAAGTTGCAGCGCGGCGAGGTTGGTGATAGCGTAATATATCAAAACGCTAAAAGCGCTAAATGACCAAGTGGTTTTGACATCGCCGACGAGGATTAAAAGCGCGATCGTAACTTCGACAACCACAACAGCCACGTAGGGAGTTGTCCCCGAAGGATTCAGCCGCGCCAAGACTCTCGGCATATCCAAGCGCCGCCCCATCGCCAGCCAGATGCGCGAGAGCCCTAAAATTAAGTTCAGCAAAACTCCCAACATAGCGGTAATTGCGCCGACGGATAGCAGTTGAGAAACTCCTGGAATTGGGAAACTGCGGGCGATGACTTCCAGGGGTGCAACCGTACCGCCTGGTTGTAAAGACAATTTATCAGCCCCCCCCGCGCCCGCGACAACTATTGCTACCCCCACGTAAAGCAGCATTGTCAGCGCCAAAGTGAAAATTATGGCTTTGGGAATGGTTTCCCTCGGTTCCCGCACTTCCTCGCTCATTGTGGTGATGCGGGCGTAACCGCTATAAGCGACAAACATCAGGGCGGTGGCTTGGAGGATGGAGCTGATCGAGCTATGATTCTGTAGTGCGGGCATTTCCCACCTTACCTCTGGCAAACCGACAGCAACAAACACCGCTAAGGATAGAAGTGTAACTGAGACTATGGCAGTATTGGCAATATTCGATCGCCTAATTCCCGTCAATACAATTAAAGTGAGGGTGGCGAGGGCGAATAAAGCTGTTAGGATCAGGTAAGTGCGATCGGCTACACCAACTGCATTTAAAAAATATCCCGCAAAACCTAAAGCAGCAGTAGCAGCAGAAGCCGTTTTAGCCAACAAAAACATCCAGCCCGCTGTAAAACCCAGCCAAGGATTGAGATATTTGTAGCCATATTCATAAGTACCGCCGCTAACAGGATGATTAGCTGCTAATTGAGCGCTGTTAAGGCCATTGCAAACAGCAACAAAAGCTGCAATACCTACAGCCAAAATCACTCCCGACCCAGCAACTTCCGCCGCAATCCCGATACTCACAAATACTCCCGTGCCAAGAATCGATCCCAGGCCCATGAGAGTTGCGCCGAAAACACCTAACTCTCGCTTCAGAAGTGGTAAAGACATAACTATAGCGGTTGTCTGTTCAGTGCCATACTGATATTAAGTTACATCTAGTAATATTTGCAATAATTCCGGCAGGGGTCTAAACCCCCGCCTCAAAAATCAAGTCCCCAGCTAGGAGGACTGAAATACTTATTGAGAATGTTGACCAATCTCAGTTAACAGTAAGTCAAATATTACTATTTCAGAGTTTTCTTAAGAGGTTAACTGTGAGACAGGGACTTAAGCCCCTGTCGGAATATAGCGACTGAGAGAAAGCAAAACACCCCGGTATTAACCGAAACGGCCTTGAATGTAATCTCTCGTACTGGAATTGCCCGCAGAAGTAAAAATCTTACTGGTCGGCCCAAATTCCACCATGTGGCCGATGCGGCTTTCATCAGTATTAAAGAAAGCCGTGTAATCAGAAACGCGAGCCGCCTGCTGCATATTATGCGTCACAATTACAACTGTTAACTGCTGCCGCAGAGTCTGAAACAACTCCTCAATCTTCATCGTAGAAATCGGATCGAGAGCAGAACAAGGTTCATCCATCAGCAGAATTTTTGGCTTCACAGCCAAAGCGCGAGCAATACAAAGTCGCTGCTGCTGTCCCCCCGAAATCCCCTGAGCCGATTTATTCAAATCGTCTTTGACTTCATTCCAAAGCGCCGCACTTTTAAGTGCAGATTCCACAATTTCATCTAATTCTGCTTTGCTTTTGCGACCAAAAATCCTCACGCCGTAAGCAATATTATCGTAGATGCTCAGTGGAAAGGGATTCGGTCTTTGAAACACCATCCCAATTTGCCTACGCAAACTATTAATGTTTACTTTCGGGCTGTAAATATCCTGTCCAAAAAACTCTACTCTTCCTTTAATTTTCACCTTTCCCTCCAATTCACCAATCCGGTTGAGAGCTTTGAGAAACGTAGATTTGCCGCAACCTGAAGGACCAATAATCGCCGTAATTTGCGGGTGGGGGATATTCATAGATAAATTTTCTAAGACTTTGTGAGTTCCGTAATAAAAACTCAAGTCCTGAATCCGCAGTGCTGGCATTGCATTGGGGTCTATTTCCGGGGTGGCATCGTCTAGAAATTGAGCTGTATAGTTTTCGGAGTTCAAGTTAGCTTTAGGTTTCATTATTTTGCTGGTTATATTGTTAATATTTGACTGAGAGATGTACTTTAGTTATTGATTTATCGGTTTTGCAAGCGTTTCCGAGTTACTGTACGGGATGCGACGCTAGCAATCAAAACCATGCCCAAAAGGACAGAGGCAGCAGTCCACGCCAATTCGTTCTGCTCCTTGTAAGGAGAGCTGGCGTAGCTATATATTAATACCGACATAGAAGGAGTCGGGGTCAGCAGTGTTTCGGGAATTTCTTTTAGTTTTAAAATGGTTTCTGCACCTATGGGAGACTGCATTATCTCGCCTAATTTATCAACTAAAGGAGGCCAAAATTGACTCGACAAGGCAGTTACAATCAGCGGGGCGGTTTCGCCTGCTGCCCGGGAAGCAGCGAGTAAAATACCTGTGGTAATAGTTGGAAGTGCTGAGGGTATGATAATGCGAAACATAGTTTGGAAGCGTCCGCCTCCCAAACCAGCAGAAGCGAGACGGTAAGAAGTAGGCACTAATTTTAATGCTTGTTCTGTTGTCAGAGCAACAACTGGAAGCATGATGATGCCGAGGGCAAAACCGCCTGCTAATGATGAAAATGCTTTGGTGGTAACGACAATTAGGGCGTAGGAAAAGACGCCAACTACGATCGAGGGAACGCTGCTAAGAATGACGGTGATAAAGCGAATACTATTAGCCATCGCTTTGTTTTCTCTACCAAACTCAGACAAAAATATTCCGGTCATTACGCCGATAGGCACGCTGATTAATGTCGCAATTCCCACCATTAAAGCAGTGCCGATAATCGCATTGGCAAAGCCGTTGGGCTGGTTTTCAACTCCGACGGGTGCGGGCAGAGATACTAGCACTTCCCAGCTCAAATGTGTAAGTCCTTCCCCCAATATTTTGTACAAAATAGCAAACAAAGGGAGCAGGGCTAAAGCTGTCAGAGCGAAAGCGATAACTGTCATTCCCCTGCTAAAAAAAGTTCGGCTTAGCGACAGAGGGTTGTTGATTTCTGCATCCAGAATACTGTTTGAATTTTGTGCTTGAGTCATGGGATTTTAGCTTTGAGATTTGAGATTAAACCAGCGGATAAATCCGGCGGCGCGGCTTGTGACTAAATTGCTTTCGATGATGTTAAGTTTTAGCTCCCTTGGCCCCAATTAGCTGAACTAATAATACTGCGATCGCATTTACCAACAGAGTTAGGACAAATAGAATTAAGGCTAAATACATCAAAGCGCCGGTGTGCAGCGGTTCGACAGCTTCCCGAAATTGACTTGCCAAAACAGCAGGAATTGAGTAGCTGGGAGCGAGCAGGGATGGGTTGATTTGAATCGAGTTGCCAATCACCATTGTGACGGCCATTGTTTCGCCTAAAGCGCGTCCCAATGCCAAGATGGTAGCCCCGATAATTCCCGAACTAGCTGCTGGTAATAACAGCTTAAATATTGTTTCCCAGCGGGTGGCACCGAGGGACATCGAAGCACTTCGCAAATCGACTGGAACTGACATCAATACATCGCGGCTGATGGCGGCTACTGTGGGCAAAATCATAATTGATAACAGTATTCCAGCGGGCAGCATTCCGGGGCCTAAAGGTTCGCTGCTGAACAAGGGAAACCAACTAAAATTATCAAACAATGACTGCTGCAAGGGCAACAAAAAGGGAATCAAAACAAATATTCCCCAAAGGCCAACTATTACGCTGGGAATAGCCGAGATTAATTCAACCAGGAATCCCAAGGGCGATCGCACCCAAACGGGTAAGAAGTTCTCGCTAGTAACTATAGCTACTGACAGCCCTAAAGGAAGTGCGATGATTATGCCGATCGCAGAACTAATCACAGTGCCGTAAATAAACGGCAATGCCCCAAACTGCAACTCGCCGATATCCCACTTGGGATTCCACAAGAAGGAGAGTCCAAAATGGCTAATAGCTGGCCAAGCATCTTTAAAAATTACCGCACTCATCCAAAACAGCGTACCCGCTGTCGCTAGGGCAAAAACCCATACAAATAGTGTAAATCCTGACTCCATCAATAGACCTTCACCAGCAGTATCTGTCAAATCTACTTCTGTGTTTATTTCTGCCGATTTTCGAGTCAATTTTTTCGATTGTTTTAAAGGCTGGCTCATACCAAAATTATTGCGTAAAAAGTGAAATATTGGCTTGAAATTCGAGTCATTCTAATGGACTGGGTGCGCGCTGGATACCCGGTTGTTAGGGGTGTAGCGCGCACCTTACATAGTAAATTTAGCGCACATTAACCTGATGATTTATGAGTTTTGAGTCATACATTTAACTCATCAACTCATCACCTCGTGCGATCGCCCCCATTAACCTCTGGCAACCACAGTCTGATTAACTGTTTGAACCACTTTTTGAGCTGTAGCTGAAGGAATTGTAGTAAACTCTAACTGTTTGTTGATACCTTGACCGGTAGTCATCACCCAATTAACCATCTTTTTAATAGCCTCTGCTTTCGCAGCAGGATACTGTTTGTAGATTAACAGCCAAGTCAAGCCAACAATCGGATAACCGTCGTTAGGATTTCCTTCTACTAAACGGAAGTCTGCAGGGAATGTTTCCCCTGCTAAAGCTTTCTCTGCTTCAGCCAAACTAGGATCTACAAACCGGCCAGCTTTATTTTGAAGAAATGCTGTTTGGAGATTGTTTTGCCGAGCATAAGTATCTTGAACGTAGCCGATCGCACCCGCTGTATTTTTCACCAAAGCAGCTACGCCGGGGTTTCCTTGACCCCTGACAGCGGTGTCTGGCCACTTCGGCTGAGCGGCAGCTTTGATGCTGCTGCCGATCGCCTGCAAGTGATTAGCAAAAATAAAGCTAGTACCGCTGCTGTCTGCCCGTACAGCTACTCGAATCGCAGTATTTGGCAAGCCTTTAGCTTGTCCAGAAATTCCGGCTATTTTCGCATCATTCCAGCGGGTAATCTTGCCTTCAAAGATGCCTTTCATAGCATCGTTATTTAGCCTCAGATTCGTCACTCCGGGCAAGTTGTAAACAACTGCAACAGCGCCGCCAGCCGTGGGAACAGCTATTACACCCCGCTTTACTTCGGCTATTTGTGCAGCAGTCATCAGCGCGTCGCTGCCTGCGAAATCAACATTGCCTGAAATTAATGCTTTGATGCCAGCACCGCTGCCGGTTCCTTCGTAGTTTACAGTAATTTGATTTGCACTTCTCATCTGAGAGAAGTAGCGATCGTAAAGGGGTTTCGGAAAAGTGGCTCCCGTACCGTTTAGTGTTACAGCAGCTACAGCGGAACTAATTAAAGTCAGCGAAAATGCTGCTGCTGCTAGTGTCACTATAAAACTACGTCGCCAACGTCCTGTGAAAAAATTCATATTCCTCCTCTCCCTTAATAGCAGACTTTGCAAATCTCCTCCATAGGATAGACTGAAACCCCCAAGGAAAGGGATATAAAAGAATAAGTTTGTTTTAAATTTTGGTTAACAATAGATTAAATAATAAAAGAATAAGCTTGTCTTAAATTTTGGTTAATAAGAGATTAAATTTTCATACCCAAGACTAGGAGACCTGATTTATAGCAGTCGCCAAGGCAGTTAGGACGCTTGACGTAAGACATCTTCAATGGCATCTCGTAAACAATCAAACTGAAG
>NZ_JAUBPW010000078.1:0-32501 GCF_036700965.1 Microcoleus sp. Pol8_D6
TCATTAAATAATCACATCGGTGCGATTTGGTATTTTATCCATCACTACAATTTATCATTACTTGTTTAGGACTACCGTTTCGGGTTGGGATAGTTGGCGAAGACATTTCCCATCAGGATATCTTTTCCAGCTCGCTCTGGCCCTCTGATTGCCAAGTAGGGAAAGTGTAACCGGAATAAGGAGAAAAATCTTTCAGTTAAGTCGTATCCCTTTTTTCCGCGACTTTTGTATTCCCACAATAAAGCCGACAGTGCCTCATCGGGAATTGGACGAGTCATATAAGCAGCTTGAACTTCTTGAACAGACCTAAAACGTACTCCGAACTGATTGCAAATTTCCGTTGCCTTTTTTTTCCTTCTGAGCATTTCCACGGGAAGCTCAGGGCTGACATACTTGCGAAACACCCTAAAAAGTTGAACTCGCATCCATGTGCTGGGAACCTCTGAAATCTGTATAAATAGACGCACCGATGATTCAGAAGTCCTGAGTAATTGCCCAAACATTACTAGAACAGGTTCGTAAAGTTCGCAAGCCTCCTGCAATATATCGGGATAGTATTCTCCGGCAGTCAAGGTGATCCAGTTCTGTCCATCGGCTTTGTAGTCTGCAAAAGAGTTGCGTCTTCCCGCACTCATATCACTCATTCCTCATCTCACAATTAACTCCTTCATAAAGTTCCTTAATTGAATTTGAAACCATATCGCACGCCCGCCCATGAAAACTAATCTAACATCATACCAAAAAAAGCGGCTCCGCTTGTCGCAGAACCGCCGTCACAGAGGATGAAAAATCAAAACTTAACGGACTGCACCCTCAACTGAAGGTGATTCAATTGTTTTCATGAAGTACAGCTTCAACAACTGCCAGCCGTTCGACAAATACAAAGGCAATTTTTGGAAGAATTGCAAGAATTTCGGAGTATTAGAAGCAACAATTGCGGTCAACTTCTGATTGTTCTTGAGGCAAACATCCAGCCGTTCATAAAATTCTGGGTTGTTCACGTCGAGCATCACTGGGAATACGCGACCGGCTGTTTCGTTGGTCTTTTTAATCACTTCGATGTCGTATTCGCGAGCATCAAGTCCGAGCGATCGATAAAAACCCGCGCGCTGGATATCATTGAGATACATTGTCGCGAACACTGACAGCAAGAAGAAACGGCACCAAAGCTTAGCGCGCCAATCGTTCAACATCTGAGGCTGAGCTCTCATCACCGCATCGAAGAAATCTCCGTGGCGGTTTTCATCCTGGCACCAATTTTCAAAGAATCGGAAAATCGGATAAATCTGGTCTTCAGGATGCGCTTTTAAGTGCTGATAAATGGTGATGTAGCGCCAATAACCGATCTTTTCAGACAAGTAAGTCGCGTAGAAAATAAACTTCGGCTTAAAGAATGTGTAACTGCGGCTCTTTGTCAAGAAACCCAAATCCAGGGACAAATTAAAGTCCGAGAGAGCTTTGTTGAGGAATCCGGCGTGCCGCGCTTCGTCCCGCGACATCAGCAAGAAACCTTCGGCTAGCACTGGATTTTTGTCCTTGAGCTTGCGTGCCAACTCTTTGTAAAGCAAGAATCCAGAAAACTCAGCGGTGCAAGAGCGTTCCAGGAATTCAATGAACAACTGGCGCTTTTCGCCGTCGATGTGTTCCCAAGATTGATCGAACTCGGCATCACGCACGAAGTGGTTGCGGTTGTAGTCAACGCGGAACTCTTCAATAATTGCTTTTAGTTCGGCTTCATTTACCGAGATGTCCATTTTGGCCATCTCGTCAAAATCTGTTGTGTAAAATCTCGGCGTGAGAATAGTTTCTTTGGCTGGGGCTTTCACTCCCGGCCGCAGTTCTTCAAAAGTGGGTTTTTTGAGGGAATCTACCATATTTTTATTGGATTTCTGCTTATAACTACTCGCTTGTTTCCATTGTCGGGTACTGCGGGCGATCGCGCTCGTGTATCTCCGGCCAGCGCTGGCGGCGCGCTTGCTTTGGCGCTCCGTCAAGAAACCATAGTGGAATCCAGTTCTAAGCTGCTGTAATTTCCACGCCCTCCAGTTTACCAAGCTCTCGCCCCCGGAAATATGTTGATGGCGTTAAGAATTGCTACGCAAAATTACTCAGGGGCTTCCAGACAAGGTATTGGGAAACCAAATTCTGCCTTTTGCTCAGTTTATTAGGCTACCACACAAATAAATTCCCATGTCAAGCTGTTTAAACAGCAGATAGAAAGTACAAAATGTATATAGGGACTCCAATTCTTAGAATAATCAGGCAGGACGGTCAGAAAATGAGCAATTTAGGTGTTAGTTACCTTTTATGGGCAGCTTGTTTTTTCGGCCCATTCGGACTCCACCGCCTCTACAACGGCAAGATTGGTACGGGTTTGCTGTGGCTGTTTACCTTTGGTTTGTTTGGGTTTGGGCAATTGTTTGACTTGCTGCTGCTGCCGAACATGGTGGACGAACACAATGCCACTCTCAGGGGCAAACTCGCCGTATCTCCCGAAGGTATACCGCTATATCCCAGCAGCGGGGCGATCGCCGCGACATATCCCAAGCCAACTCCAGACCAGTTAGGGGTTAAACTCCTGAAGGCAGCTTATACCAAAAACGGAAGATTATCTGTTACCCAAGGGGTGATGGCAACCGGCGCTACTTTTGCCGAAGTGGAAGAGGCTTTCACGGCAATGCTCAAAACGGGTTATGTGAGTATCGAGAACGATGCGGTAACGGGCGTCGTGATCTACCACTTTCACGAACTTTAGCTGCTGCGGGTGCGTTACCTAGGGGATTTTGTCTATTTTTCCAGAAGCTAATCGCTGACGCACCCTACTACTTGATATTGGTTGGTGAGCAGTTATTGCCGTTTTTTGAGTAAGCATTGCCGACAAAATCGGCTAGAATGTTTGTTTGTCTATATAAGCAGAAAGTATTTAGCGTCATGGCAGTCCCTAAGAAGAAAACCTCCAAATCCAAGAAGAATATGCGTAAGGCCACATGGAAGCGCAAAGCTGTAGTGGCAGCTCAGAAAGCTCTGTCTCTGGGCAAATCTGTTCTGACTGGACGTTCCAACAGCTTCGTGTATCCCGGCAATGAAGAAGAGGAGGAAGAATAGAAACGGAATACCGGGCATGGGGCGAACCCGATGCCCGATCGATCAATCCTTTTTTGCTGTTGGTAAAATCAGCATGGCATCGCCAAAGGAATAAAAGCGGTACTGTTGCTCGATCGCTTCTCGGTACAAATCCAACAGCCGAGGCCTTCCAATCATCGCACTTACCATCATCATTAAAGTAGAGCGGGGCAAGTGAAAATTGGTAATCATCCCCTCTACAACCCGCCACTTGTAACCAGGGTAGATAAACAAATTGGTCGGGCCGCAAAAAGGTTGCAAGGAAAAATCGCCGCTCGCGGCGGCGGCTCCCTCTAAAGCTCGCACTGCTGTGGTACCCACGGCAATTATCCGCCCGCCTCTGGCTTTAGTTTCGCGGATTTTCTCGACGGTGGCGGGGGTTACTTCCACCCATTCGCCGTGCATTTTGTGAGCCGTCACGTCTGCCACCTCCACCGGGCGAAACGTCCCTACTCCGACGTGTAAGGTGACAAAAGTTTTTTCGATTCCCCGCTGTTCCAAGCGGCTGAACAATTCTTCGGTGAAGTGCAGGCCTGCTGTGGGGGCAGCCACGGCCCCAAGCCGATCGGCATAAACAGTCTGGTACTGTTCGGCTGAAGCTTGGGAATTGTCGATGTAGGGCGGCAGGGGTACGTGGCCGTATTCGTCCAAAAACTTCACCAGATTCTCATCTGTGGGGATGTCAAACTCCAGTAGCCGTCCCCCTGTGGCATCGTCCCTCTCTATAACTGTCGCAGTCAATCGACGACGATCGGGCATCGTGGCATCCGGAAGGCAACAGCAAGGAGCTGTGGTAGAGTCCTCACAGGCAGGGGCAATGGGATCAAACTCAATTTTTGCTCCCAACTTTAAGCGTTTCCCCGGTTTAACCAAAGCCAGCCAACAGTTGTGCTGCCGTTCTTCCATCAACAATATCTCCACAGCCGGGCCGTTGGGTTTGTGCCCGTAGAGCCTCGCTGGCAGCACGCGGGTGTTGTTGAGTACCAGCAAGTCGCCCGGTTGCAGCAAATCGGGTAAATCCCGGAAAATCCGGTGTTGGTGGCTGCTGGGAGAATCTACAGCCAGCAAGCGAGAACTGTCCCTCGGCACTACGGGATTTTGGGCAATGCGCGAGGGCGGGAGTTCGTAGTCGTAGCCGTCCAAAGACCAGTCCATCTCTGTCATCGAGTGAATTCCTGTGCGATCGATCTGTCAACTGGGTAACAAATTGGGTAAAAACCCCCATTCAAAGTCGGGTGCTTTTCCCCTTGTGGTGGCGGGTAGAGTCCGCGACGATAGAGGTATAGCATCAGCTTTGCTCATAAGGCTCATAAGGATCGTTATGGAATACCTCTACTACATCGCCAATACTAGCCTTACTCTGAGAGTCGTGGATTACCTACGCACGGCTCATCATCTTCCCTTGCAATTTATCACTGTTATTCACCAAATTGACGGATGGGTGGTAAAGGTGAAAATGAGCCAATATTTAACTCCCGAAATGCACGGGGATTTTCGGGCTTTTATGAACGAACTCGGGATTCCTTACGATCCTGAAATTCGCTTGCAAATGGCGCTTTGGAGTTTGGAAACCGGACAATCGCCACTGAGCGTGATGCGCCGCTACCAGGTGGCCGTGGTTTGTCACGGCAGCCCTGACCGCAAAGAAATTGAAGCGTTTCGCCAGCAGTTTGTCAAGGGTCTGGGATATTGCCCGGAAACTCTGGCCTAGATTGCTACGCATATACATTAACTGTGATGACAGAACAGGAGAGGGAGAGAAGGGGAAAGCGGGAGAAGATTTAACGCTTTTTTCAGCTCCGTTAAAGCTCAAGAGAGAAATGCGCGACAGCCTAGGCAAGTTAACAATTAAAAATTACCTAGTGGCATTGGTTTGAGATTTTACCCTCTAAATTTTAATTATATATTTTTAAATGCTAAAAGCCGAGCGAATGTATTCTTGCAGGGTGAGTCGGTAGTTACCTGCAACGGCGGATTGAGAATGCGCTGCAGTTAATGGTGGTAATATTTCCTTAGTGTCTTGTTGTAAAGGTTCGCACCTGACTAAAGCGACATCAAAGCGACAATAATTATTGGCTAAATCTGCATGAGTGCTTAAAAATATTTCGGCTGTTTGCCAAAGTTTGGCTTGTTTTGTGGTATTAATAGCCAACATTCCACCCGCATCCCAATTTCCTCGGCGGCGAGTTTTTACCTCTACAAATGCTAATGTTTGGGAATGGGGAATGGGGAATGGGGAATGGGGAATGGGGAATGGGGAATTTTCGTTACCTCTGTTGATTTCGCTTTCTTCATCTCTTCCGAGTGCGATGATGTCAATCTCTCCCCAGCGACAGTGCCACTGCCGGTGCAAAATTTCCCAACCTTGCTGCTGCAACCACTCGGCGACTAAGTTTTCTCCCAATGTGCCGATATCCCTAGAGTTTGGGGATTGGGGGGAATTGGAGTCAGCCGTCGCTAACGGGCGATTCCCTACGGGATAGCTACGCTTGACGCGCTTTCTGGTAGAATTCAATTCTGAACTGTCACGACTGCCCATTAGCTTGAACTTGTATGATGATTTCTCGAATTCGCCAACATGGCAAAAATATTTATACTTTCTTGCTGAGTTTTGTTATTTTAGCAGTAATTGCGGCTGGGGCGATCGGCATTAATCCCGCACCTGCTTTCGCTTTGGATCACGATAAAGAAATTCTAGTAGGCGCTGATTTTACTGGCCAAGTTCTAACTGACGACAGTTTTAATAAAGCCAATCTTCGCAACAGCAATTTTACTAATGCAGATTTGCGGGGTGTCAGCTTTTTTGCGGCTAATATGGAAGAAGCAAATTTAGAAGGCGCGAATTTCACGGGGGCGACTTTAGATTTGGCTCGCATGATGAAAGCAAATTTAACTAATGCTATCCTTGAAGGTGCTTTCGCTTACAATACCAGGCTGGAAGGAGCTATCATTGACGGTGCAGATTTTACTGAGACACTGTTGCGAGACGATATGATAGAAAAACTTTGTAAAGTGGCAAAAGGTACTAATCCCGTGACGGGTAGAGATACTCGCGAAACTCTTTTTTGCGATTATTAAAAAGTTTGTTGAATAAAGGAATAAAGTCCTTAGTACAAACGGGTTCTTAGTAGGGACTTTATTCCTTATATCAGTTTAAAAAAATGTAACCGCACGCAAGCTTCAAACCCAGGGCTGTTTCATTCTCTTGTAGGGGCAATCCCCCCGTGGTTGCCCCGATATCTGAAACCCCTACCCGCTCGTCTATGGGCTGGGCGGGCACGGGGGCACCGCCCCTACAAAACCCTGCTTTTCCGTAGGGGCAATCCCCCCGTGGTTGCCCCTAAGCAGCCCTGGCTTCCAACCTATATCGAACGAGTCATCTCCAATCCCCAATCTAAAATCTAAAATCTAAAAGGGTATTAGCCCCAAGGCACAGATGTTAAATCGTAAAAATTAACTTGACGCAGCCTCTCTAATTCCTTGAGCCATTCTTGTTCGGCACAGAATAGTTGGTGATATTCTATAGCCTCTTCGCCACTGCTAGCGGCTTTGGCTTTTTCCCACATATTGAGTGCAATTCGGCGGCGCTTCATGCTGATAATTTGCTCGATACAGGCGAGGGCAGATCTAATGACTAGAGGTGCGCGATAAACGTTTCTTTCTGAGAACTCATTTAAGTGAAATAAATGCGAGATTTGATTTAATTGATTCGGATATTCAATGAAGCTATCTTGCAATTTCAATATTAACTCTGAAGGCGCTACTTGTAAAGACATTTTGTGCAATATTTCTGCATTCACAATCTGATGCCACAAAAATCTGTGGTGAGAAAGGCTGAACTGCACGTCTCTAGCTTCTATTGCTTCTCTGACATCTTGGCGATATTCGGGACAGTGCAAATAAATCTGCAATAATTGCGCTTCTGCTTCTTCTAAAAGACTGCGGGCTACAAAAGATAAACTTGATTTTGAGCTTTTGTTTTCGCTGCTTGCACGTTGCTTTTTATATTGTTTGTTCGGCTTCAGCTTGTTTCTAATTAACAGGGGCATTGTCAATGATTCGTCTTGACTCTGCCGCTTTGCCCAATCGCTAACTACTTGATTGAGCAAGTTTTCAGCGATCATTTTTGTGAGTCTAAAATCTCCTTTACTGAGAATTTCGGCGCACTTTTGCAGGTAATGTGCTAGCTGATTGTCGTCAGTGATGTTGGTTAATAAATTAATAATTTTTTTTGTGACTTGCTGGGAAGTATCGGCTTGCTTCAAATCTTGATTGACGAGCATTTGTTGCAGTTGCCAGTCGATCCACAACGGAGCATTTTCGAGCAATTCTCGATATTGTTCTGGGGAGTATGTTTTGAGGTATTCGTCGGCATCTTTGCCGTCGGGAATGTTGAGTACCCGCAGTTGCACTTCTCCTTGATAAGCGAGTTTTTCTATTTCTCCAATAGCGCGTTCTGCTGCTTGAGTTCCTGCTTTGTCGGCGTCAAAGTTGAGGATAATTTGTTTGGAGTCAGTGTACCGCAATAACTGCCGCACTTGGTTTAAACTTAACGCTGTGCCGAGGGAAGCGACGGCGTTGGAGATGCCGGCGGCGTGAAGTGCGATCGCATCAAAGTACCCCTCTACAACCACTGCGCGATCGGCTTTGCTAATGGCTGTTTTCGCTGTATCTAAGGCGAATAAAGTTTTGCCTTTGTCGAACAGTTCTGTTTCGGGAGAATTGAGGTATTTCGGCTGTTCGTCGCCGAGAGCTCTGCCGCCGAAACCGATGACTCTGCCTTGGGTGTCGCGAATGGGAATCATAATCCGATTGCGGAAGCGATCGTAATAACCGCTGCCGCCATTTTTTCGGGGTACAATTAATCCAGCTTGTTCTACTAATTGCGCTGGATAGTTTTTCTGTTCTACTAAATAACTGTAAAGTGCTTCCCAACCTTGGGGTGCATAACCTAATTGAAATTGTTGGATAGTCTCTTCGCTGAGCTGGCGCTCTGATTTGAGATATGCTAAGGGTTCTTCTCCTTGGGTTTGCCGCAAAGCGTGCTCGTAAAAGTTGGCTGTTAGTGCTGAGATTTCATAGAGTTGTTCCCTCAGAGAAATTTGGCGCTGCAATTCTTGTCGGTGTTCCGGTTCGACTGTTTTGACGGGTACTTGATAATTTTTAGCTAATTCTAATACTACTTCGCTGAAAGGGCGTTTCTCCAATTCCATGAGAAACTTAAAAGCATTGCCGCCTGCACCGCAGCCGAAACAATAATACATTTGTTTGCCGGGACTGACTGTAAAGCTGGGAGATTTTTCATCGTGAAAAGGACACAAACCTACAAATTCTTTGCCGCGTTTACGCAAGACGACGCGACCGGAAATAACGTCTACTATGTCGGCTCTTTGTTTGACTTCTTCGATTGTTTCTGGATGCAGCCGAGGAACTTGCATAGGGCTATTTTAGGCAAATTGAAAGTATTGGAGAAGGAAAGCACTACACGGATGAGGACACGGATATACGGATGAATTATCTACTCTGAGTGATTTCTCATGAGATTCACAATCCCAGCCCCCTTAAAAAGGTGAAAGAATCAGTGTCAAAGTCCCCCTTTTTAAGGGGGATTTAGGGGGAACTCCGGGGATAGAAAACACGCCCTAGGGCATAAATTTATTGTAAGATGTTTACACTAACTGTAAGGAGCATCGAAAATAATGCGAATTTTAATGATGGGCGGTACTCGGTTTATTGGGGTTTATCTTACTAAGATTTTAGCAGCACAAGGGCATGAAGTGGTGTTGTTTAACCGGGGCAACAAGCCTGTACCGGTTGCGGGCGTAAAACAGATTCAGGGCGATCGCACAAATGTTCAACAATTGCAAGAAAAGTTATCGACGGTCGAGTTTGACGCGGTTTTTGACAACAACGGCCGCGAACTCAGCGATACAAAGCCTTTAGCTGAAATATTTAAAGGGCGGGTGCAGCACTTTGTTTACATGAGTTCTGCGGGGGTTTATTTGAAGTCGGATCAAATGCCTCATATTGAAGGGGACGCTACCGATCCGAAAAGCCGGCATTTGGGTAAATGCGAAACCGAAAATTACTTGGCCGAGTCCGGTTTGCCTTGGACTTCGATTCGCCCGACTTACATTTACGGCCCCCAAAATTATAACGATTTAGAGGCTTGGTTTTTCGATCGCATTGTGCGCGATCGACCGATTCCGATTCCCGGTAACGGAATGCACTTCACGCAGTTGGGGCACTGTCAGGATTTGGCTAGGGCTATGGCGGCGGTTTTGGGGAACTCTAGGGCGATCGGGCAAATTTACAACGTTTCGGGCGATCGATTTGTCACCTTTGACGGTTTAGCCCGCGCCTGCATTCAAGCGGCGGGCAAATCCCCTGATGCTATTAAGATTGTACACTACGATCCGAAACAATTTGACTTCGGCAAAAAGAAAGCTTTTCCGATGAGATTGCAGCACTTTTTCGCTTCCGTTAATAAAGCTGTCACCGATCTTAACTGGCAGCCGGAATTTGACTTAGTTTCTGGATTGAAAGATTCTTTTCAGAATGATTATGTAGTTTCGAGACGGGACAAAGCCGAGATAGATTTTTCAGTCGATGACGAGATTTTGAAAGCCGTTTAAAGTTAAGTTAGAGTGGGACCATCCCATGCCAGCAAAAATCTAGAACCCCACCCTAACCCTCCCCTTAGTAAGGGGAGGGAACAAGGAAGAAAGCAAAGGGAACTAAATTAATGATTGAAGAACGGCATAATGGATTTCACCCGTAAATTTATTTTATGGAAATTCAAGCTCCCCAGCGGTCGTTCGATCCATTAAAAAATTTAGAGAGGCCATGTTAGAATTTTCAAATGCGGAAGATGTGACAGCTTGGTTGGAAGCTAATTCTCCAAACGACTAGGAAATATTAGGTGAATTTCATGCTTGGAATAACACTCGGCAATCGCTACAGTATTATCCGTCACTTGGGAGGCGGCGGATTTGCTCAAACTTATTTAGCTGAAGATAAGCAGCTACCAGGCAATCACCTCTGCGTCGTCAAGCAGCTTAAACCTCAAGCAACTGATCCGCAAACTCTACAGGTAGCAAGACGTTTATTCGATACCGAAGCACAAGTTTTGTACAAATTGGGAACTCACGATCGCATTCCCCGACTTTTTGCTTTTTTTGAAGAGAACCAAGAGTTTTACCTAGTTCAAGAATTTATAGAAGGTCACGATTTAAGTCAAGAAATTACCCCCGCTTCTCCTGGGAATGCGGGAGTCATGCAGGAATATCAAGTTATTTGTATATTGCAAGAACTTCTGGAAATTTTAGATTTTGTACACCAGCAAAATGTCATTCACCGCGATGTCAATCCCCGCAATATCCTCCGCCGAGATAGAGACGGAAAATTAGTTTTAATTGACTTCGGCGCAGTCAAAGAAATTACTACTCAAATTACCAATCCTCAGCCCAAGAATAGCTTGAGTGTCAGCATCGGTACTCCCGGTTATATGCCCAGCGAACAAGCTCACGGCAACCCGAAACTCAGCAGCGATATCTATGCCGCAGGTGCGATCGCAATTCAGTTCCTCACTGGCATAAATCCTCACCAAATGCCAAAAAACCCCGACACAGAGGAAATAATTTGGCAGGACAAAACATCAGTCAGTCCTGAATTTGCGAAGATTTTAGATAAGATGGTAAAGTACGATTTTCGCCAGCGTTATTCTAGTGCCGGCGAAACGCTGCAAGCTATTAAAGAATTGAAAGATTCTTTGAGCGGTACAGTTCCTGTATTGCCTCCGGTTGCTGCTGCGAATAAGCCTGTAAAACCCCGAACAAAACTCTATTTAAAAATATTTTCGATCGCCTGTTTAATTGGCATCAGTATTATAGCATCTATTTATGGTGTAAATAGTTTTAATTCTGCAAATGCAACTGACCTGTACAACCGAGGCAATACTCTTTACAATTTAAGCCGATTTGAAGAAGCTCTGGCAGCTTACGAGCGAGCAATAACTCTCAGGCCGGACTACGCGGAAGTTTGGCAGGAAAAAGCCAAAACTTTATATGAGTTGAAAAAATATCGAGAATCGCAGTCAGCTTATGATAAAGCCATAGAATTAAAGCCGGAATACTTGGAAGCTTGGACGGGACGGGGTTATGCTTTGGATAATTTGCAGCAGTCTCAAGAGGCGATCGCATCTTTTGATAACGCTTTGAAAATCCAGCCCGACTATGCCGCAGCGTGGGAAGGCAGAGGCGATGTTCTGTTAGATTCGCAGCGGTACGAAGAGGCGATCGCATCCTACGAAAAAGCTGTACAATTTCAGCCTAATTTGTACGGTGCCTGGTACAATCGGGGACAAGCTTACCAAAAATTAAAACAGTACGATCGAGCCGTAGAATCCTATGAAAAAGCAGTTGAAATTAAATTCGATAATTCTGAAGCTTGGTACAATTTAGGCAATGTTTTCCTAGAATTAAACAAAAACCAAGAAGCTTTTGAAGCCTACGAAAAAGCCGTGCGGTTTCAGCCCAATTTTTATCAAGGCTGGTACAGTAAAGGCATCGCTTTGCTAAAAATGCGCCGATATGAAGAAGCGGTAGAAGCTTACGAAAAAGCTGTCAAATTAAAACCTGATTATTATCAAGCATGGTACAATTTAGGTTGGTCCTACCACGAATTACGTAAGTACGAGCAAGCAATTGAGTTTTACAACAGAGCCTTAGATTTAAACTCGAAAGAATATCAAGCCTGGTACAATAGAGGGAATGCCCAGTACAATTTAAAACGGTACGAAGATGCGATCGCCTCTTACAACGAAGCCGTCTATGTCAAGCAAGACTACTCCGAAGCCTGGTACAGCCGAGGCAATGCACTTGTAGCAGTAAAAAGATACGAAGATGCGATCGCATCCTATGACAAAGCAATTCGCTACAAACCGGATTACGGAGCGGCAATGGAAGCAAAAAAGCGGTCAGAAAGTCAGCTAGGAAGCAGCCCGCTAGAGTCCCAAAAACAACAATAATTGTTATTAGTCCGCTTAGGCGGACTTTGTTTTACAAGAAGCAATTTTAATTGCAAATTTTTATCTTTTAGCGAACAGCGGGAGCAATTACGGTAACTCGGCGGCTGTCTACTAACATCGGCCAAAAACCTCGATCACTCAATGCTTTTACCGCATCAGTAGCGGCGTTTTGATCCGTTGTATAAGCGACGAATAAAAAGGGACGCTGGCCGTAGGAAGCTAAGCCTACTTGCGTGCCTAATGCTTGCCTGACTTGGCCGGCTAATTCCGGTTGGTTGAAGTAATCGACTAACACTGCATAACCAGGGCCCAGGGGTTGGGGATTGAAGGCAAGATTGCCGCTGGGAGAATTGGTGATTGGTTCAGAGCCTGGTGCTGGCTGAGGGCTGTAGACTGGCAAATTTTGGGGTAGTGCCGCTGCGGGCGATCGTACTACGTAAGCTTGCAATCCGACAACATCTTCGATGTATTTAACCCAATCGCTGGCGATTTGCGAGTCGCGAAAGCCACCAACTCGCGTCACCGTGTCATTGATGTACCGACAAACTGTGTTGTTAGTATTTCCAGGGAAAGAGCGTTTTGCTCTTTCTTGCTGTTCGGGTGTTCGGGTGACAATTAACAGTAGATATTCATCGGGCTGAGGCGGTTGGCAGCTCGATTGAGCTTTAACAGAACTCGATAAAATTGTCAATCCCAAAATGGCGATTGAAGTAGCAGGAAATAGGGGAAGAGACAAAATAAATTTGTACAATTTACCCCTAATTATTGTTAGTTGTTTTGTCTGATATTTTGCTATTTTGTTCATGCTGTCTGTAGGGATGCGAGGGCATCGGGAATAGTGGCTGACGGTGCTTGAAATTCACCTGTCAGTACATATTCTAATCGCAGTTTCAACCAGGTGATGAAGACTGGATCGGTAGAAATAATAGCGGCGGCTGGCTGAGGGCATTTTGCTTTAACTTCTGCCATTGTCGGTGCTTCTAGGAAAGCGGGCTGTTTTACCAACCAGAAGTCTATTTGTTTTTCTTGTTCGTTGTAGTTGCGAGTTCTTTCTTTAAACACTTCATCTAGGGCTTCTTCTTCTAGCAAAAAGCGTTGGCTGGCTAAAACGTAGTAGTAGGTTTGCATTTTTCTGGGTTGTTAGGGGTTGACGGTTAGCGGTTAATGCCGCCTGTATCTGCCAGTTTTGCTGGCCAGGGGCGGTTTGCCGAGTTGCGGTTGTTGGAGAGTTCTAGACTCTTGTGCCGTTTACTTTACCTTATTTGCTGTCATCTTGGGTAGATGCAGAGCAAGTCGCCTCAGAAAAATCTTTGGTGGTGAGTGTTGGGGGAGTTGTGAGAGTTGCGAGAGTGGCCGGTTGTTTGGGCATTTGGGCGATTATTTTTCGGGCGAGTGATTTTCGGCAAAATTTAGGTGACAATAGGAAATTAGATGGAATTGCACGTTAAATAATTACAAATTATTGAGACAATCTGGGGCTGTTAAACTTGATTGGGAGTAGTTTCCATATGAAAAAAATTCGGACAGTTTTTGATTGGGAACCCTAAAAAAGGCTTTCATGGTGATCAATGTGCTCGCGGGAAAATCACGGGTTTGTGGCTACTACCTAAAAATAGTCCTTACTATTGTATTAAAAATGTAAAATGTGTGGATTGATTTGCTCTGACCGGAATAGCGATCGCCCCGCTGTCACTTCCGCCATCCCGCCCAAAGCGATCGCCCTCCGCCCCTGCTCAAATAAGCTCAACAAATCAGCTAAATTTGTTGCCCAGGGAATGCAGCCAAAGGCTAAACTAATCTAAGTTTTACCATAAAATTTTCTCCCCGTTCATGAACATCGCTTATTTAGTCAACCAATATCCCAAAGTCAGCCACAGCTTTGTCCGCAGAGAAGTGCTAGCTGTTGAAAATTGCGGCATGAAAGTCGCACGTTATTCGATCCGATCCTGCGAGTCAGAACTCGTTGATGGGGCCGACAAACTAGAGCAAGAATTGACTAAAGTAATCTTAGGAGTTGGTGTACAGGGGTTAGCGTGGGGTTTGCTTCGCGTTGCCGCAACTAGACCCATTCGATTCATCGAAGCTGTGCGGTTAATGTTCAAAGTTGGCTGGCACTCGGAACGGGGGATTTTGCTGCATCTAGCTTATTTAGCAGAAGCTTGCATTCTTTTAAATTGGTTTGCAGAATCGGGTACAGCACACGTTCACGCTCACTTCGGGACAAATTCCACAACAGTCGCAATGCTGTGTCGCGTGCTTGGCGGCCCCACTTACAGTTTCACGGTTCACGGCCCTGAAGAATTTGATAAAGCGACACTTCTTTCCTTAGACGAAAAAATTAAACGATCGACCTTTGTAGCAGCAGTTAGTTCCTTCGGTAAAAGTCAGCTTTTTCGGTGGTGCGATCGCACTTTTTGGTCAAAAATTCACGTCATACACTGCGGCGTAGATGCTGCATTTTTAGCTGCACCCTACGTTCCCATACCCGCAGCACCCCGCTTAGCTTGCGTTGGGCGACTCAGCGAACAAAAAGGTCATTTATTATTGCTAGAAGCTGCTAACTTGCTAGCAGTTCAAGGCTTGGAGTTTAAGTTGGTACTGGTAGGAGACGGGCCGCTGCGATCGGATATTGAAAAGCAGATTCTGCAACTCGGCCTGCAAAATCATATAGAAATTACCGGGTGGGCCAGTGGCGATCGAGTTCAGCAAGAGATTTTAGCTTCACGGGCAATGGTATTGCCGAGTTTTGCTGAAGGTTTGCCCGTCGTAATTATGGAAGCCCTCGCTCTCAATCGGCCCGTAATTAGCACCTATGTTGCTGGTATCCCGGAGCTCGTAGAACCCGGTGTTTGCGGTTGGTTAGTTCCTCCCGGTTCCGCAGAAGCATTAGCCGTAGCGATGCGCGCGGTATTGGAAGCACCTTTAGAAAAGCTAGAACAAATGGGGAAAACAGGAGCCGAGAGAGTTGCTCAACAACATAATGTTGATTTAGAGGCCAAAAAATTAGTCGCGCTGTTTGAGAGTGCTTCAGAAGGGTGCAAAACCTATTGATTAACTGACATCAAATCTGTTAGCATGGGAATTCTTCATATCTCTCTTCTCTTTATCTGCGTGAATCAGCGTCAATCCATTGTCATCTGCGGTTCGAAAAATTATCTTTTTTTAACCGCAGATGAGGGCAGATTAACACAGATTAACGCAGATGAATTAGATCACTTCCGGTTGCAGCGTCCGTGATTGTTGATTGTTGACTGGATTTTATAATTCCGATGCTACACATATTTGATTTGACATCTTGCCTGTTCCTTGAATTAAAGCAACCTACTTACAAACTTTTTAAGGAATAGGAACAGACCGCAACAACTTGTCAACAATTGTCTTAGCCCTCCTTCCACCCGCCGGAATCAATCGGTGAGATAGTACGTGCGGCGCCAAATCCTTCACATCATCCGGGGTAGCAAAATCCCGCCCCGAAATAAATGCCAAAGCCTGGGACGCCCGGTACAAAGCCACCGCACCCCGGGGACTCACCCCCAGAGTAATCTCCTCATCCTCTCGCGTCGATCGCACCAAATCTACAATATACTGTTTCAAAGAGGCTTCCACCTTCACACCAGCGCACAAACGACGCAATTCCTGCACTTCTTCCAAAGAAATACAAGGCTGCAAATCTTCCACTGCAAAACTCTCAGAAAGCCTTTCCAACATTTGCAACTCTTCCAACGCAGCGGGATAGCCCAAAGTCAAAGACAAAGTAAACCGATCCATCTGCGCTTCCGGTAGGGGAAAAGTGCCTTGATATTCGATCGGGTTCTGAGTCGCAATCACAAAAAACGGCGTCGGAACATTTCGAGAAACTCCGTCTACTGTCACCTGCTTTTCTTCCATCACTTCCAGCAAAGCTGACTGAGTTCGCGGCGTCGCCCGATTGATTTCATCGGCAAGCAAAACATTAGCAAAAACTGGCCCTGGCAAAAACTCAAACTCTCCGCTGCGCGGATTCCAAATATTAGTACCGGTGATATCAGTCGGTAACAAATCGGGAGTGCACTGAATCCGCTGAAACTTCCCATCGATCGATCGCGCCAAAGACTTCGCCAGCAGCGTTTTTCCCACACCCGGCACATCTTCCAGCAGCGCGTGGCCGCCCGAAAGCACGGCTACCAGCACCAAGCGAATAGCATCCGCTTTGCCGACCATAGTTTTGCTTAGATTTTGTTTGAGCCGTTCAATATGTTGTCTCATATCCCTGATTACTAAGTGCTAATTGCTAATTGTGGATCAAAGATCAAATGACCCAAATCTTGAGTCTTTGCCTTGCGGAATTCGTATTTGTAAAACTACAATTGATTCTGACTCATTTTGCACCATTTTTTAAACCTATGACGCTGTTCTAGATCACATAATTATTAGACTTTAGCAGTTAAGAGGCTTCTAGCAATATCGCAATCTGCCTGAATTTGAGTCTTGAGAGCATCCAGAGAAGCGAATTTTTGTTCGGGTCGCAAAAACTCTACCAAACTCGCGCTCAAGGTTTGACCGTACAAATCCCCAGACCAATCTAACAGGTGAACTTCCACAGTGGGTTGCAACCCGTCTACCGTCGGGCGGCAGCCAACATTCATCACCCCATTGACAAAAGATAAATTGGATGCTGTGCCGGGAATTAGAGATTTTGGATTTTCCCGCTGATAGGAAGAACTTTCCTCTTTCATCTTTTCCCATCCATGCTTCAGCGAGACTCGCACCGCATACACGCCAAAACGTGGCAAAAATTTTTCCGGCGGCAGTTCGATGTTGGCAGTAGGAAATCCGATCGTCCTACCCAGCCGCTGTCCGCCAACCACAGTCCCGACTAAACTGTAAGGTCGCCCCAGCAACTGATTCGCTCTGGTGAGGTCGCCGGATGCCAGACCTTCGCGGATTGCAGAACTGCTGATCCGATCGCCCTCACCGCAATTGTGGAGGGGTACAAGAGCAACATCAATACCGTAACCCGACGCGATCGACTGTAAATCCACAGCCGTTCCCGCGCGTCCCCGTCCAAACCGAAAATCAACCCCCACACTAATTCGACTCGCTTTTAGTTGCCGCACCAAAATTTCCTCGACAAACTCAGAAGCAGTCAAGGCCGCCAATTCTTGATCGAACGGCAGCAGCACAAGTTGCTCGACGCCCATTGCTGCGAGCAATTCTACCTTTTCTGCCAGAGGTGTTAGCAGTTTTTTCGGTTGACCCGTAAAAAATTCTTGCGGGTGCGGATCAAATGTCAGCACAGTGCTGTAAAGTCGATCGACCCCATCAGAATCGATCCCACAGAGGCTGTTGCCGTCGGCCCTAATGCCTATCAAACCCTCGAAATTATGGCTGCTGCCAGCTTGATCGGACGGTGCTGCTGAGTCATTTTCGCAGGTCGCCGGATGTTCCCTTGGCAAATTTTGATCTGTGCCAACGTTTGAGCGCGTGTTTTGCCCCGACGCAAAAACCGTCGCAGAATTTGGTCCAGGCGATCGATTTAAAATTGGCTGCACGACTTGTCGATGCCCTAGGTGCAAACCATCAAAGTTTCCCAAGGCAACAGAAGTTGGAGTCAGAGCAGCGGTACAAGAAGAAGTTACCCACACGCTTAAAATTTTGACATACTTAGTGCGATCGCCAGTCGATGTTAGATTTTAGATTTTAGATTTTAGAATTGACTCCACAGATAAATCTGGAAGCTTGAACTTTGGTCTAAACTTTTTGGTTTTCCACGACAGAAGTACGTGGCACGGTATCCGTCTTTAAGTGAGGTCAGCCCTCGCTTAAATGTCAGATTTCACCGATCAAGATTTCAGAACCATCTGACTGACAAGCTCAAATCCATCAGACATGAACTTGAGGCGCTTGCACCGACGCTTCAGACAAATCGTTATCAGGAGGCAACAATTGTAACGACAAACCTTCCCGCGCCATCAAACTGTTCGGGAACCTTTGAGCCACTTGTTCTCCCACCCTGTCTAAAAACTCGTCATTGTGCAGCGGATCGTGGTGAAAAATCACCAACTTTTTGACATTAGCAGCCTTTGCTACCTTCACCGCTTCCTGCCAAGTCGAATGTCCCCAGCCGACCTTGCTGCTCTTCTCGGCATAATACTCCTCATCGGTATAAGTAGCGTCGTAGATCAGCACCTCAGCATCCTGAGCCAAATGCAGCACATTTTCGTCTAAACGATCGGGAAAATGTTCGGTATCAGTCACGTAAGCAGCCGCATACCCCCGCCAGTTGACGCGGTAGCCTATAGCTTCCCCAGGATGGTTCAGCAAAGCAGTTTCCACCTTAATCTCTCCGATTTCCAGCGGTTTGCCCACTTCTATATCGTTAAATTTCAGGTCTGCCCCCATAATTTGCAGGGGTACCGGAAAATTGGGGTGCAGCATCTGGTCATGGAGGCGCTGCTGGATAGTAGCCTGATTAGGAGCAATAGCCCCATAGATGTGAAAGCAGTTCCCAGGAATAAAAGCTGGGACAAAAAATGGGAATCCTTGAATGTGATCCCAGTGAGAGTGAGTAAAAAACATATGAGCTTTTACGGGCATCTGCGACAGGAGAGTTTGTCCCAAAACCCGCAATCCAGTACCGCCATCGAAAATTAGGCGACTGTCACCCACTCGCATTTCTACACAGGGCGTGTTGCCCCCGTAACGTACTGTTTCTGCCCCGGGAGACGCTATGCTACCTCTAACGCCCCAGAAGTGAACCGTGAATTGGTTTTGCATACTAGACATGGGTTTTCTTGCAAGATTGTTCCGGCGAGTTGGCGAGTTATCGATAAGGTGTTTACATATTACTAAGGGCTTTACCATCAAACCCAAGTTCTTTGACGGTCGAGTTCCCCACTTGTTGGAAGTGCCAAGAGTCTCGCTCATCGCGAGAATGCAAAACTGTTGGGCTTGACAACTGAGCAATAAATTACAAGGTAGACTAATGAAGTCTCGATCGTAACTATTCTTTTCGTCTCTTCACTAGCCTAACCTCCGCAGACACACTTTGGGGCAGTAGTTCTGTATTAGTTTGGTCAAAAGCCGCTGTTTTTCCAGCCTCCGCACTTGGCGAACACGATCGCGCGGTCGGTTGTTTGCCTTCCTGCTTTACGGGTTAGAACGCGGATGATGGGCTTCCTGCTATCTAGTTCGGTCGATCAACCATAATATGCAGGTGTCGGGACTTTTTTGCACCGATATCTGGCTGATATTGCCGATCGGGCGTAAAGGCGCCTCTACAAGAATGACGGTTAATTTACCCGACTGAAGATGCTCCGGCCATTTAACCGCTGCCCATGAGCATCAGGGAGTCGTTTTTACCCGAACCCGGTTTAATTAACTCAACTCCCATTAATTCAAAAATCTTAGCAGTTTAGGAATGCTTCTGCTATTAATTATCAACTAATACTGTCTGGATTCTCGGCCCGCCCGCAGGCTGCGGTTCGTCCCGCAAGCGGTCAAGCTGAACCCAGCCTCATCTGACACCGGGGTAGCAGCGAGAGTCCGGGCCTGCTGGCAAAAGACTAAATTTTCGTCGTGCATTTCTTGGCGGACGAATTGAATCACTCAAAATTCCCCTATTTTCGGAAATTAAAAAATTTCGATTTTTTGCCATCATGCCAACTCCGAGCGCCATTCTGTCTCCAGAGTGATGCAGAAATATTCGCTGTTAACCTCTCGTGATTTTATCAAAAATCTTCAATTGCTCTATTTTTGGTAAGGATTTCTCGGAATTCAGCGCAGTTGCGGTACTCGCCACGGGGTTGAATTTCCGGTATCATAGAAACTTAGAGTCTTATTTGCCGAGAATCTAAATCAGTGCTAAAAAAGCCTGGATAACTTTAAGTTATTTTTCAAAAAAGTCAGTATGAATCAAGTTAAAAAAACTACAACCAAGCTGAATAGATCCCCTGTGAAAGTGTCCGATCGCACTTTGGAACTCGGTAATCTTCCGTTGAGCGACCTGTCTTTAGAAATAACTGATGGTCAAGCTTTGAGAGAATTTAGTTTGGACGATCGCCCGCCGGCAACCCCAACAGCCACAGGCCGGACTGTCGAAACAAGACGCCAGAGGGTAAATGGCAAGACCTCCTGGGCCCGATCGCCTGTGGTTTCTACTGCGTTTCTCAAGTGGCTGCTGGAGAGTTTGACTCGATCGAAAGGTTGGCTGGGAGTTGTCACCCTGGCAGCAGTTTGGGGGTGGTGGAACAGTCAGTTACTGTTTTCTACAGGCCTGGGGATAGCAGCGATGATGCTGGTTTACCGAGGGCAGTCGTGGGACTGGCAATTGCTGCGGGCAAAAGGCGAGCAATTTTGGGAGGGCCCGAACCGTCGGTTCGTTTTAGCCGTCGGCACCGGCGGCATTGCTACCTTGGGCGCTTACATGAGTTTGGCGATTTGGGCGGACTCAAGCAGCCACTGGATGGCTTTGAGCGTGATTTTGCAGAATTTGGGCACGATCGCGATTGCAGGGCTGTTGCTGCGGCAAGGGTTGAGTCTGGGGGCCGCCAAAGATGAAGTGGCGCTTGATCGCATTCTGGCGGATTTGACTGATGCTGACCCCGTGAAGCGTTTGATTGCAGTGCGGCAAATGACCGATTTGGTGAATCAGGGTGGGTTTGGCCCTGTGAGTTCCGTCAAAAGTTCTATCGCCCGTTCCCGCGCTGCCGAGTGCTTTCGCCTGATGCTGAGTCGGGAACCAGAAGCTGTAGTCCGCAATGCCCTTCTCGAAGGTTTGCAGACTTGGGACGCTACTTATGGCTTTGTTGCTTCGGACAAATTATCTAAACTTATCTAAAGCTATTTTTAGATTGTCCGAGTTTACTTCCTACGCTATTGAGTGGAACGTAGTGGAAAGAGTCGGCTATCCCTGGCTGCCGAGGGTTCCCAGTTCAAAATATTAACGCTTGCATTCCAATTGCGATCGATATATCTACCACAAGCAGGACAATCATAAGTCCGAAGACGAGCGTGGCATATCTTTTTTATTCCCACAATTCGATCAAGTTTTAGAACTAGGGTACTATTGGTCTACTAGGATTAAATTTGCTCCATACATTTGGCATTTGTAATCGAGTTGACGCTTGAACTCGTAAAACCCAAGATCGGATATTGCCCCGCCCGCTTGTGATTATCCATCATTCCTTTTGTATTCAAGTCTTCTATTTTGATGAGCTTGAAAGTCTTGGCTAAGTAAATTGTTAACTTGTGCAAGAAATCTTGACGAATACAAGCTATTTGTGTGTGAATTAGGCTAATTTTATTGTAGGTTTTGCGCTGGTTATTGGAGCCTTTTACCTGCTTTGACGCTTGACGTTGTAAAGTAGCAAGTTTGGTTTTCGCACTGGCTATCAACGGTTTTGGTGCGGCGTTGCTGATTCACGGTAGGAATTACCTTTTCGCTTGAAGTTACAAAACTTACCCTGCGAGGGCTGATCGCAATTGGGACATCTTTAATTCATAGTTAATGCCTAGGTCGATTCCCACGGATGCCTGAGATTGCTGAACTGGTAAACGTTCTGCATCAACACACAATGAAATAAACCAACGACTGCCTTATTTTGAAAGAGTAAAAGTTTGAGACACGTAACCACATTCTAGTGGCACACGCCAAGCCGAAACGTTCCCAATGTAGGAATCTTAATGGTGTTAAGCTGTTGTGGCATTTAAATTGTATGTCAAAAAAATTTAAAGTCTTGTGGGGAGTAGGGGTTGGGCGTCCCGCCCGCCCTGAATATACAATTTAAATGCGCGACAGCTTACCACCTTTTAGAAGAACTTTTGGGCTAGATGAGTCAACTGTAAAAGATTGACCATTCCGGCGACTGGCGAAGTTTGGATGACCTGTTTTCCCGGAACGATATCGAGTAAACGCATCTTTCCAGTCAATCAAAGCGTTTTGGTAGACTCGGCTAGACAACCGATTCATCCAAGCGAATTCAGGTTGCTTCTTGACGTGGTTGGTGAGAACTTTTTTGACTTCATTTATCACATTCGAGTCCGAAAGCTTGCCCTCACGATATATTTGAGTTCGCAAGCTTAACCCGAAATTAAACACAACCCACCTTCATCCTGCGTGTTTTGCCATCAAAGTCGCTTCGTTGTTATTCAATTTTAGCGATCGTTTGACGGCAAACATAGTTAAACTTACTTGGAATTCTTTACTTGGTGAAGTATATGGGACTCTGAACAAGGATCTATATCCTCTACAATATTCTTAACTTTTGCTTGATATTTCCGTAACCCGTAGATGCGGGAAGAAAAGCAGTCGATAATCGAGAGTAAATCTTGAGTCAATTCTTCATGCGGTGAAAGAGTTTCGGCGTTGGCGACGATAATCGTTCCGCCATTCCACTGTAGAATTTGCTCGACCAATTCAAATCCAAATCGGCAGAGTCGATCTTTGTGAGCCACGTATAGCATCTTGACTTCGCCCTGTATTGCCCATTGTATGATTTGCAGGAATTTGGGACGATTGAAGTTCAGTCCTCCCCCAATCTCTTGAATGGAGTCCGTGATGGAGACACCTTGGGCCAAGCAAAATTGTTCCATAGCCTGTGTCTGGCGAAGTAACTCTGGTTTTTGTCCAGTGGATGAGACGCGGCAGTAGACGATAACTCGGTTTGGTGTTTTACCTGTTTTCAGATTTCGGGCGATACTCAGGTGACTTTCTGTATAAAGACGCTGGTTGCCTAGTGTCCTATTGGGGACTAACTTGCCTTCACTTTCCCAACGCCGTAAGGTAGAAGACGAAACTCCAACTAACTTTCCAAATTCTGCCACTTTCCACATAGAACTTCTTGTTAAGGATTAAGTATGGATAAGTTTAGCTAACTATTTGGCAATTTAGTTCAAATCTAAAATCCAAACATTAAGTCATCGACTATTAGCTGACCGTCAAAAGCGTAAAAACTAATTCGATGAATATTCGGAGCTTTTACACGCAGGGGAGCCCTAGGGGCGATCGGAGAATTAGACCCGACCAGATTGGGCGCCGGCATTTCATCCTGAACAATTGGGTTGCCGTCAATGTCACAAGCAGATAAAACAGTTCGTCGCGAACTGGTGACAAGTCCTGACACCCAGCGAACTGGATACTTAAAAGTTACTTCTATCAGTCCGCTTTTGGGGGCACCCATTAACACTGTTGCCCCAGAACCCGTGAAAAATGCTGGGTTTGAAGGTTGGATGGCGACGGCATTGCTAAAAGTCACCCCCCAATGTGCAAACTGGTGTTCTACTACTTCAAAGCATTTCAAGTCTTCTAAAGCTACGCGGACGATCGCAGGTACGGTGGCACGCGATCGCACCTCTGACCCGGCGCCTGAGCGTTCTGGAGTGGCGACAAAAGACTTTTTGCCGTTTAAATCCATGCTTCGACAGGCTGTGTCAAATTCTGCTAACCCGTCAGATTGAAGACTTTTCGCATCAACCATAAAACCCTCGCGATCCCTTTTTCTGAGCAGTTGCATTTTAGTAGACCTCCCTGAGATTAGTTGTTTCTTCTGTTTTGGAATTGATA
Source organism: Microcoleus sp. Pol8_D6 (assembly GCF_036700965.1). NCBI lineage: Bacteria > Bacillati > Cyanobacteriota > Cyanophyceae > Oscillatoriales > Microcoleaceae > Microcoleus > Microcoleus sp. Pol8_D6. Next base: position 23,694 of record NZ_JAUBPW010000078.1, read on the forward strand.
ACGGCGAGGCCCGTGATTGCCAAACCTGCAATTAGGAATCGAAACCCCATCGCCCGCCCTCCAACAAAGACTTTCGACCTCAAAAGCCACTGCTCCGCAAAATATCGTGATTAATGATTTGTGATTGGCGAGCGTCGGCAAACCTGCCGCCTGCCTGAAAGCGAGTTCTAATAGTCCTCCTTTCCGAGCGCCTGCTTTCGGGGTTGGCGAACAGACTCTATTTTGTTGAGGGGTCTTACCCATCATTTTGCTATTATCTCCGATCGGGGGTAGTTTGCAAGGGTAAGGATAACTACACAGCCGAATTGCCCAAATCGCAAAACTTACTTGCTGTCTGTAGTTTCACGCTTCACCTGTACTAAAATAGATTTAAATCATTACTCAATCTTTACAAAAACGCCACCAGCTTTGCAAGTTTTTTAAACAGAGACGGGGCGACGGAAAAGAATCTAAAATATAACAGCGATTGAGGTTAGTTTATGCTTGTACCCCTCGGCTTCGGTCAGCGATCAATAGTTACTTCTCTCGGCAGAATGGTCTACTACACTGCTGAAAAAATGCCTTGGATGGGGTTGCCGACCTCAACTTCGGAAAATAAGCCGAACTTAGTATTTTTTCACGGTTTTGGCGGCGGGTCGAGTGCCTACGAATGGTCGAAAGTTTATCCGGCTTTTGCGGCAGAATATCGAATTTTAGCACCTGATTTAATCGGTTGGGGACGATCGGAACATCCGGCAAGAAATTATCAGGTTGAAGATTATATCACAACTTTGATCGAATTTCTCGAAAAAACTTGCGGCAGTCCGACAGACGTGATTGCTTCTTCGCTAACAGGGGCGATCGCGATTCGAGCTGCAATCGCACGGCCGGATCTTTTCAAATCCCTGATTTTGACCATACCCAGCGGTTTGTCGGACTTCGGACAAGATTACGGCAGCAGTTTCTTCGCTAAGCTAGTCAACACGCCGATTTTAGATCGCTTGCTCTACAGTACCGGAATCGCCACAGACGGCGGCATCCGTAGCTTCCTAGAACAACGACAATTTGCCGATTCGCGTCGCGTTTATCAAGAAATTGTTGATGCTTACCTCGCATCTGCTTCGGAACCAAATGCAGAATATGCAGCCCTCTCTTTTGTGCGGGGAGATTTGTGCTTTGATTTGTCGCTGTACATCACTCAGCTAACAACGCCGACAGCGATTATTTGGGGAGAAAAATCGCAGTTTACCGGGCCCGATATCGGCCAGCGGTTGGCAAATCTCAACCCCGAAGCAATCAAAGTTTTTCAACCTCTGGAAAACGTAGGTTTGACTCCGCAGTTAGAAATTCCCGCTGTCACGATTGGCTTAATTCGGCAATACTTAAAATTGCTTTCGGAAGGGTGAAGAAGGAAGAAGGAAGAAGGAATATGAATTCCCTCTTCCCCATTAGCAATGACTACTGACTACTGACTACTGACTACTAATTATTCTTTTACTCGCACGTCGATAACGCTGGCGTTGAAAATGTACTTGTTGCCTTCAAGCTCTAGCGTAGTGCCAATTTTGACTTTCGTATTACCTAAAACCGGGCCATTTTCAGTAAGTTGACCTTTTCCCTCTAGGGTAAACATCATATTTTTGCTAAAGGCTTCTTCTTCTCTGGGATCTGGGAGAGCTTTCAGAGTGCCGTTGGGCTGAGGAACTGCTAGGGTTCTGGTGAGGGTTTTGACAGATTTGATGGTAATCTGACCGGAGGGTTGATTGCGGATCACCACATTGATTTTATCACCTGGTTTGAACAAATCTTGAACGTTTGTTCCTTTGAGACCGATCGCAATTGCATCAATCTCTACAGGTTTGACACTGGTGCCGACTTGGGCGACGGAACCGCCAGAAGTGCCGGGAAAGAAAAAGATTCCGACTGCAACTAGCAGTACGATCAGAGCGGCAGCTACGTCTAGAATGCTGAGTTTGCCGAACAGTCGGCCTTGAGAATCCAAAATTTTCATAATCGCCTATTATACTGATAGCGACAGGAGTATGTTTACAGCTCAGGACTTACACAGACATCGATGAAAAACAGATGCTGCTATTGCTGAGCTACCGCTGGCAATGACATACTTTATTGATGCGTAAGTCCTGAAGCTAAAAGATATTACCACAACGATCGCCCAAAATCCGCATGACTGGGGCACTTAACCCAGAAGGCAGTTAACGGCGATTGGTTAGCCTTGGCTGGATCGCCGAGAAGCTGGTAGCGCCGTTAAAAATTGACAAAAAGCTAGAATAGCAACTAAGCAGCCTCAAATTGCGTCTGCCTATTTAGTGAGTTTTCGAGTTTTTCCTACAATTTTATCTAACTTCTGGCACGTATCACTCATGTTAAAAAATTTTTGGTTGACTTGCCGGCGTACTTGCGGCCGGGGGATTTATCTGTTTCTGTCCCTGATTGTGGCTGCGGGTATCGGGGTGGTTTCCCCGGAACCGACTCAAGCATTTTCTTTGCCTGAACTGATTTTTCGGGGCATTCAAGTTATTCAATTGTCGAATATGTCCGATCGCCAAGAGGTGACTATTGGCCGACAAATTAATCAGCAGTTGACAAGCAGCGAGTTTAAGATTGACCGAGATCGCGACACTACAGAATATATCAACCGCATCGGTCAACGACTCGCTCAAGAAAGCACTCGCCCAAATATTCCTTATACTTTTCAAGTGATTGACGACGATACGATTAATGCTTTTGCAACTATGGGCGGTTTTGTTTATGTGAATAAAGGTTTGATGACGGCGGCGGACAATGAGGCAGAATTGGCAAGTGTAATCGCCCACGAAATCGCTCACATTAATGCTCGCCACGCGATTAAACAAATGCGTCAAATGGCCATAGCTTCAGGCGTAGCTTCGGCGACAGGGCTCGATCGATCTCAGGCGGTTCAGATTGGGGTGGAATTGGCTTTGCGGCGCCCCCACAGTCGCCAAGCTGAGTATGAAGCCGATCAGTTGGGATTGCAAACTATGGGGCGAGCGGGCTACGCTCAATCTGGGATGGTTGATTTTATGAAAAAGTTGCTCAATAAGCCTTCTCCTCCGAGCATTTTGAGCACTCACCCGGCAACTGGCGATCGTATTGCTGCTATTTCACAGGCTATAGATCCGGAGCTTGCTAGCGGTGAAGGTTTGAATAATGAGGATTACAGGCTAGAAATCCGCAGGCTTTTAGGTTCGTAGCAAATGTAAATCAGTCAGGCAATCTCTTATTTTCTCTTCTCTTCTCTTTTCTTACTTCGTGATCTAGCGCTAACGCGCCGCTTCGCTAACGTGTCTTCGCGGTTCGTTAAAAAAGAAATCCAGTTACTAGGGTAAGTCAGCAGCAAGTTAATTTCGATTTAAGAGCTCGGACTTAATCTGACATACCCTACAACTAAAACTTGATTTAACACTGCTGTTGAACAACAGAATCGATCGCAGGTTCCGGGGGTGCAATCGGCTGCGGCTTCAATTGCCTGACAACTTCGTCAAACGGCAAAATTCGGACTTGATGGTTAAATACATTTACTTGATAAACTCTGCGGTAGCTGAGATCAAATCCTGTCAGCCAGCCGCTTTTGGGATGATAAGCACCTGTGTCAATATCCAACCACCCTTCGCCCCTGACTAATTCGCCCGGTCTCACCCCATGAAAGGTAAAGGTGATCGTGTGACCGGTGATAATTAATTTATTCGGAAAATAGGGTTTCGACATGGTGTGAAATTCCCTGCGAATCCAACACAGTTGTTCGATCGACTGTTCATCGATCGACAGATGGGGGTCAACGCCCGCGTGAACCAGCCAGATGTCCCCTAAGTCCCGGTACGTAGGGAGCGATCGCAGCCACTCTAAGTGTTTGTACGGCATCATCCCTGTATCTCTGTAGCTTGCTACTGTCGCATCGCCCCCGCTGTAGAGCCAAGATTGCCACGCTCGCATATCCATCGGTGTCCCCGACAAAGCTTCCAGCATCAGTTGTTCGTGGTTGCCCAACAGAGTTTGGTAGGGGCTTTGCTGCACAAAATCTAATACCTGAGCGCTTTTGGGGCCACGATCGATTAAGTCTCCCAAAAAATAGACGCGATCATTCGAGCTGGGGGCAAGTGCCTCTAGCAGGGTCATTAAGCCGTCGTAATGCCCGTGTACGTCCCCGATAACAATGCGCCGGTGCTCCATTGTGTTTATCCGCTTCCCTGACTCAAAAGCCCCATCTCTAGCTTATAGCATCTGATTTTGCTGTTATTTGCCTCCCCTCTTTTACGGTGGAGGGGTGTCACCCATTATACTGGTTTTTATAAAGATTCTGTAAAGCTCAGCAGTAGCTGTTGGCGTAGCTACTGATAGAAACACAGGCAAGTTATATCAATTCCGGTTGCACTCCTCGATATGAGTGTTGACTGTTGACTGTTGACTGTTTAGACATTTGAACAATACCGATGCAACCGGAAACGATATTATGGCAGTTTCAATTTGAGCGAAGTAGAAATATCCGGTAGGGGCACGGCGCCTGGCCGTGTCCTGGGCGTATTTCAGAGAATTGAAAACTGCGGTCACTGAGTCAAAGCTTTGAGGAATGTCTGGAGTTCTGCCAAAAAACCTTTCTTTTTTACAGGTTTTGCAGGTGTGGTGGAGTCAGGATCGTCGGTTCCGAGAGCTTTGGCTAAAATCCGCTCTAAATCGTCTCCGACAGGTTTTTGGGCGGTTTCAGAAATTAGTTGGTATTCGTCGTTTGTTTCCAGCCAAACTTGCCAGGATTGGGGGTAGCAGCGGAATAAAGCAGCAGTGTCTAGGGGTCTGATATAGTAGCAGGATTCTATTTTGCTGAGGAATCGATCACGCAATTGTCGGCCCGCATAGCCTATACCTATGGTGGCAACATCTTCCAGGCGCGGGTTGAGTAGAATTACTGGGCGACCGGCCGCAGCTATATAAATTTTTTCAACTTGGGCCACTTCTACGGCTGCTGGATTGATCAAAATGAAAAGTTGATCTTCCGGTGATATTTTATCTTCAACAGGGGTGCGACTGCTACCCAAATCAGTGACTTTAAACGGTGTTTCTCCCCAGTCGCGGCGCGCGAGGGCTGCCGCACCAGTGTCGGGAAAAAAGACTTTTACTCCGGGGTAGATTTCCTCAAATTCTGGGAGAAATTGTAGGGTGATAGACTGTGCTTGCAGGGCGATTTCTGGAAATACTAATTCGACTTGCAGTAGATTTTTGCCGTCCGAGAGGGCGGCGGCGGTGGCAATGCGGGATTGGGCGATCGCCTCGTTGAGATCCTTGGGCAGTTCTGTCATTAATCTAATTGTTTTTACTCGACTTCTCTCAATCTAATTTTACCTGAGATATTGCACTATTCTCAATTACCTATTTAGGAACAGGCAAGATGCCTGTTCCACAAGAAAATTCACTCTTTGTGGAACAGGACGAAAAGCCTGTTCTTGAGAATGGTACAAGATGTAAGTTTTACCGCACTAAGCAACAAAAGCTAACACGGATACGGGCGAACCGGAACCTCCCAAAAGGCGCAATATTCCGATAACTAAAGTGATGTCAGCCGCAGGTAACAAGTCGAGATTTGCAAGATTTTCCAGCACTATTCGCTGCTTTTCCAATACCAATTTATTAACCACAAAACTTTCATCTTGCCCGGTATCGACTCCGTGGGTGTCGGTTCCAATTCCCGCTATCGAGCGTTCTTCTAGCAAAAATTGAGTGGCTGCTTTGCCAAATCCGGGAAAGTGGCAAATTCCGCGCTCGTCTCGGTTAAAAAATGCTCCCTGATTATCCCATTTTTCTTGCCAGCCAGTATACAATAAAACTAGATTTCCCGGTTCTATAAGTTTGTGCTGCCGTTCCCAAGCCCATATATCATCAATTGTTAAAGTGTAGTCGGGATTGGCAAGACTTTGCTCTCGGATGTCGATCGCAATTGCCGGCACAACGAGCGACTGCGGGGAATAACTATCAATGCTGACACCTCCTGCATAAAAGCTGTTGGGTGCGTTGATGTGAGTGCCGCTGTGTTCTCCCATCGAGAATTTTCGCAGGAAATACCCGTCTGTTTCTATTTGAGCTACTGTGGCAATTTCTGTCGCTGGATCTCCTGGCCAAATGGGAATATTTGGGTGAATTGCATGGGTTAAGTCTACAATTTTGCTGTAGGCGATCGTTTTTAAGTTATGTGAGTTGAAGTTGTTTGTCATCAGGTTAAATATATACATTATTTATTAAACACAGTTGAGTTTTTGACCTTTTGCAAGCTCAATATAAAATCTAAAATCTAAAATCTAAAATTCGATTAGTTGATCGAGCGTTGCTTCCATCACATCCTTTGTTTGCCCGGAAACAGTATACACCAAAGCTTCTCGATAAACTCTCCCGGCAGGATGTACCGCACCGTTAGCAGCACCGCTAGAAACTGCAACCGCAGCGTGCCCGCAACGCACCGCTAAATCAATGGCTTGAGCTCGCAGCGCTAATTGTTCTGCTTTCGAGCTATGTTGAGATTGTTGGAAATTCTGTTTTAGCCGATCGAGCTTTTGCTCTAGTTTTTGGTAAGCTGTCGTTATCAAAGGTGAATTCTTAGCAGCAGCCGCTGCTGCAATTACATCCAATCCCGCTCGAATACAGCCAAAAGTACCGGGGACAAAATTCAGTATATTTTTGCTGTCGTTTTCCGAAATCCAGCCGACAGGTTTAACTGAAATTATTTCCGATTCATGCAGCAACCAATTATCGAGAGTGGCTGTCACAGTATTAGTCGAGTTCATAGCGATTAACTGCATGATTTCGCTACAAGCTATTTTACCGTATTCGCGTTCAATATTGGCAAAAGGCACTAAACCGAAAACAGAGCGTTCGTCAGGAAGTACCGCCGCTACAATAAACTTTTGAAATAAGCCAAAACCTGTTACCCAAGGAACTTTTCCTGACAGTAAATAGCCCGCTTTTGTGGCAGTTGCGGTGACGGCCGGATTGCCCGATCGCCGCAAATGCGAAAACCCAATACCCAAGCGTAACTCTTTTTGGGCGATCGCGGGCAAGTATCTGCTTTTTAGCATTTCATTGTCGCTATTGGCAATCATCGCAGTTGCACTGTGGTGCTGAGTTTGCAGGAAAGACAAAGCGCCGGAATATCGAGCCGTCAATTCCTGATATTGGTAAAAAATCTCCGGTGCAACTTCGGCACCGCCCCATTTTTGGGGAACTCGCAATGCTAAGAGCGATCGATCTTCCAATCCCGCAACTGCTGTTTTTAGCGCTTCCGAGTCGCTGTCGATAATTTCCGCGTGGGGTGCAACGCACTCTTGTAAGTAAGTTTTTGTGCTGTTGAGAATTTCTTGCGAATCCATTTTTTATAATTATTTTATAGTGAGTTTCACCTTATTTGGGAAAGTTTCACTTCCCACGGATAGGGATCTATAAAAACCCAGTTACTACGATTTTTGCGACAACTCACGAAAAATCTACAAAGCAACCGGATTTATGAGGTAATTTTATAGTAATTTTTATTCAAAATTGTGTGGGGCGGAAATCTAATTTCGCCCCAAAACTAAATTATTTCCACACTTTCCAAGGAGCCTTCCCTTCATCCCAAAGTTCGTTTAAATACTTGTACTCTCGAAAAGTATCCATCGCAAAGAAGAAGCCCTCATGACGGTAAGCCATCAACTGTCCGTCTGCCGCTAAACGCTGCATCGGCTCTTGTTCTAAGATACAATCATCTCCCCCCAAATACTCAAATACCCGGCGGTTAAATATCATATATCCAACACTAATCCAGCCATCGATTTGAGGTTTTTCAGTAAATTGAACTACGCGGCTATCGCTGTCTACCTCCAAAATTCCAAAGCGAGAAATCGGGCGAAATGTAGTGACAGTTGCCAGCTTCCCGTGAGACTTGTGAAAATCCATCAAGGCGTCAATATCGACATCAGCTACTCCATCGCCGTATGTCACCATGAAATTCTCGCGATCGATATATTTTTCGATCCGTTTTACCCGCCCTCCTGTCATGCTTGCGGCGCCAGTTTCAGCTAGTGTCACTTTAAAATCTTGTTCGAGATGTTCCTCGTGATAAGTGATGGTATGTTGGCGTCCCAGACAGATAGTAAAGTCATTGTTCATGGCTTCATAATTGAGGAAATATTCTTTAATCATGTTGCCGCGATAGCCCAAGCACACAATAAAGTTTTGGAAACCGTAGTGTGCATATATCTTCATGATGTGCCAAATAATTGGATGCCCCCCCACCTCAACTAAGGGTTTGGGACGAAATTCTGTTTCTTCTCTCAGACGAGTACCGAGACCGCCAGCTAGGATAACTACTTGCATTTTGTCACATTTTTAAAGATGATAAATTAATTTATCATCAATCATCAGGAATTTTTTCAAAGAATTATTAACATTTTCTCATAGTGAGTGAAGCTTTGTAAACCGCCGAAATCACGAACTCTTATAAATAATTCTAGGGTGCGGGCGACCGCACCGTGTATTTGAATGCTGCGCGCAATTTCTAACTAACAGTAGGGTGGGTACTGCGGACAGTATATTTGAATACAGCGCAATTTCTAACTTACGAATGGTAGATTAGGAAATAGACAAAAAAGCCAACACCTATACTCAATATAAGGAAGAGATGCAACAGAAATGAAAAATCAACTCGATCGCCTAAAAAAGTTTTTAGGTATCCTCTGTGCGATCGCCTCAATAATTATAGGTAGTGGCCAAGAAGTAATGATGGTAAGATAGTAGCCTTGATAAGTTTTTTGTGAACTATGCCGAATTGTCCCG
>NZ_JAUBPW010000139.1:0-3871 GCF_036700965.1 Microcoleus sp. Pol8_D6
CGAGGGCTTGACCTCTGTTTCCACATGGTGATGATGATGACTTAATTCTCTGCAGTCTTCAGGGTTTTTCTCCCTTACAACTTTTCCCCTTACAACTTTTGTAGGTGTCTATGACGCAGTGGCATCACTCCGATTCCATCCCGAACTCGGTTGTTAAACGCTGCAGTGGCGAAGCTATTTGGCAGGTCACTGCGTGAGAAAATAGCTCGATGCCTGGGATTTTATTTTACAATATACAGCCTCTCTCTGAGCTTCAGATAGGGGATTTGTTGTTTTTGCTGATTAAGTTGCCCTACCTGTTAAACTAATTCCGATCGCCCTCAACCCTCAACACGATTTCATGCTATGTGGGACAAAATTGCTGCGCACATCTGTAAAACAACCGGAGAAACATTTTTGATCGACAATCGCCGTTCCGTCAGCGGTGGCTGCATCAATCAAGGCTATTATATCAGCAGCAGTACCCGCACTTACTTCGTGAAAATCAATCAAGCTTCCCAAGTCGCGATGTTTGAAGCTGAAGCGCTGGGTTTGCAGCAAATGGGGGAAACCCAGACGATTCGAGTACCGGAGCCGATTTGCTGGGGAACAGAGGGAAATTTAGCTTATATTGTGCTGGAATGGCTGGATTTGGGAAGTCGCGGGGGCGATCAAACTTGGGAAGAAATGGGGCGAAAACTCGCGGAAATGCACAAATACACATCCCCCAACTCCCCCTTGCTAAGGGGGGGGGAAGAGCCTGATTCGAGCTTGTTCAGGGGGGGTTTTGGGTGGGATATTAATAATACGATCGGCTCAACTATACAAATTAATAATTGGACGGCAAATTGGGCAGAATTTTGGGCTGAACATCGGATTGGTTATCAGTTAAAAGTGGCTAGGCGTCGAGGCGGTCATTTTCCGCAAGGGAAACGTTTATTAGAGATGATTCCTGAATTGTTAGCTGGTTATGAACCTCAACCCTCGCTAGTTCACGGAGATTTGTGGGGGGGAAATGTGGGGGTGACATCTGTGGGGGAACCTGTCATTTTTGACCCGGCGGCATATTTGGGAGATAGAGAAGTTGATATGGCGATGACGGAGTTATTTTGCGGGTTTTCCCCGCAGTTTTACCGGGGATACAATCAGGTTTGGCCTTTGGATTCAGGGTATGAAGAACGCAAAACTATTTATAATCTGTATCACATTTTAAATCATTTTAATTTGTTTGGTGGGAGTTACGAGTCCCAGGCGAATCAAATGATTAATCGAATTTTTGGTAGTTAGGGCTTGGTGAATAAGTTAAGAAAAATCACGAGCGCAATTGATGGGTGATTCAAGTTCGCCGAAGCATAATTTGTAATTGCTCAACCCCCTTGATAAGAAGACGAGATAGACATTAGATAAAGGAATGGAAAAACTCCCCGACCTAAAACAGCTATCGAACGAGGCAAAAGAAGCCTTGATAGTAGAGCTATGGCAAGAAATCCAAAAACTTAGCGCAGCATTAGCCACATACCATTTGTGACCAGTTAAGAAAAAGTGCAAATTGTCAAGGGGGTAGACAAAAAAAGGTAAAATAGGATGAAACCTTTACGGGGCAAGCAGTTGAGCCATAATTGAACCAGTTATGAGTAGCAAAAAACGAATCAACCGAGATCATGCAAAGACCAAAAATCGTCCCCAAGTAGAAAATGAAGTGAGCGCGCATCACCTGGAAGATTTATTAATTCCGGCCATGGCTGGACAAAAAACTTTTTATCGGCAACTAAATCTAAGAGAGAGGATTCTGACAGGTAGGGTCGAGAGAAGATGTTACCATCCTCTCCCTCCCATTCGGAACCGTGCTTGCTACGTTCGCAGCACACGGCTACTCGGGTGTCCTCTTGTCATTTGAGGGCTTCTCTTTCTTCCGACTTGCTTGGATGTTTCTTTCCTGAAGAGACGATTTCCAGGTTATGTTGCTTGATTAGTTCCAAGTCGGTTATCGAATGGTATCGATGCCGATGGCGTATTGAACAACTTTTTGCCACATTGAAACAAGCAGGATTAAATCTTGAAGCTACACAGTTAGAGTCCGTAGCTGCCATTCAACGACTCACTGTCTTGGCTTTAGGCGTTGCTGTGCGAACCCTACAAATGGTTGAAGGGCGCGCTCGTGCCGACAAACCCAGCTTGCCTGACTTTCTCTGATTGTCAACAGCAATCCTTGTCTGTGATTGAACCATCTCTTCAAGGGCGCACGCAAAAATTGCACAACCCCTATCCTCCCGCCTCCTTACCTTGGGCTACTTGGTTGATTGCTCGACTTGGGGGTTGGTCTGGTTATAGTTCTCAGAGACCTCCGGGAATGCCTACCCTTGTTCATGGACTCCGACAGTTTGAATCCATCTTTTTGGGATGGAAACTAGCTCAGAATCAACTTGTGTGTACACGGTAGGCTATGGAGAGGGTAGCACCGCCAGAACTGAAGCGGGGTGAAAACCGGATCAGCTACCAGCCTGAAATGTAGTGAAACCGGGAGCATCTGGGGCACAACAGCGAAAGCGAACTCTCGTACAAACCGTCGTCATTGTCAACTTGCCGAATAAAGCTAATACGCAGGGAGCGAAATAGGCTCACGGGAACGGTAGATAGCAGCTTGCCCTACTGACTATCGGCACTTACCAAAACCCGGCGGATTGAGAGGTTCTACAACCAGTACCAACGGAAACTCGGAACGAGTGATATCAATTCCGGTTGCACCGGAATGATATAGCTTTGGTTGTAGGCCACCAATGGAAACAAGCAATCCCTTTAATCAAAGAAGGTTGCTTGAGAAGAGCTTGACAGCGCTGAAATAGCACTTCCTCTAATTCATCAAGATTTTGAAATGAGCGATTGGCAATTGGTTCATTTACCAACGGCCATAGACGCTCTGCTGGTTGTAATTCGGGAGAATGGGAGGGCATAAATTCCAAGTGTAGACCTCCTGGGACTCGAACTTGTGGACTGGTATGCCAACCTCAAGAGTCAATAGTTAATATGATGTGTTTATCTTTACCTACTTCAAATTCAGGCGGCAAAGTCTTCTAAAACTAAGTTAAAAAGCTCGATGTTAACTTTTGGGAGAATCCAAAAGTATGTTTCTCCGGTTGACGGGTGTACGAAACCATATAACCATAGCCATTGATAGCGCCAATTTACCTTGGCTATTGGCTGCTCCCCATATCCTACCCTCTCCTCGCCTAATTATCGGCTTTAGTCCGAGACGATGCTCATCCATTCCCCACACTTCTACTGCTGCTAGTGGATGCTGCTGTTGAATTCGTTTAGCTTGCGTTCGCAGTTTTTTTTCCAAGCTTCTTGGACTTCAAGGTCAGCTAGGTCGTGTTCAGGTCTGGGTATCCGTAACCGAAACTCTAACGAACGTAGATAGTCCCAACCCCTTTGTACGCTGATTGGACGGTCAAGTAAATTACCCATCCACTCAGCAACTTTACGACTGTTCCATAATCCTCCATCAGCTGTGGGAGTTCGTAAAGTTTGCAACAGTTGTGCTTGTTCCCCAACAGATAATAAAGGTTGAGTACCCGGATGTTGATGACGTTTGTCTTTCAACCCATTAGCACCTAATTGATTGTAACGACGGACTAAGCGGTATATCGAGTTACGGCACTAACCTGTGACCGAAGCGACATCTTCAGTAATTCGTCCAGTTGCTAAGAGCCAAATTATTTGGTAGCGTGTCCGTTCAATTGGGTCTGACGCTTGACGATAAAGTTTAGACAACTCGCAGCAGGTGTGATGAGGCTCTAACTTGAGGCGTTTAGGCATGATACCATTTTCCTAAATATTTGCTACAGATAACCCATTTAATATGAATGGATATCCAGTCAAAGAGGCAATCACT
>NZ_JAUBPW010000140.1:0-3871 GCF_036700965.1 Microcoleus sp. Pol8_D6
GTTAACCAGCCACCGATGGCTAGGTAGGCGCAGGGGAATAGCAGGATGCCAGACCAGCCTACGAAGACGAAGCGATCACGTTTGAGCCAGTCGTCGAGGACATCAAATATGCCTCTTTCGGTCTGGGCGCGTCCGACTGCGATTGTCATTTACGCAAATCTCCAAATTGATATAATTACAACGGATCTGTCTCTAGTCATGAGTTTTCCACCGTTGCCTCTGCTTAGCAGAAAACAAGTTGGATTATGAACAGAGTTTACTTTTCTTTACCGTATTGACGATTATAGAGGTAATTCTTTACAAGAGCAAGTTTTTATTAAAAAACTTCCGACTTTTGACTTTTGACTTGGGGGAAGTCCGCGAAGCCCTCGAAGTCCCCGAAGTCTTTGCCCTGCATTTGGGAAATTCTACTATATAGATAGGAGTCTCTGCCCTTTGCGTCAGCAGCCCGGTGGCTTGGTAGATATATCGCCCTCAACCTCTGATTTTTCTAAGAAACTGGGTTTCCGTGGGTAAGTCCTATATATATACTGAGGATAGAGCTCCAAACTTAGGTTTTTAAGACTATATGTTCAGCATTGACATCATTGTGAAGAATACGCCCGTCTCGCTGTCGGTGCAGCGGAAGTTGGAGGAGGACGCTGAGACTGTTTACCAGCAGGTGCTGGCGGCGATTCGCAACTCCCAACCGCAAATTTTGGAACTCACCTGCGAGAAAAATCCTGAGAAAAAGGTGGCTGTACTCAGCAGCGAGATTTCTGGCGTGGTGGTTTCTCAGAAATCGGGGGCGTCATCTACAGGCAGATCCCCTGGTTTTGTCTCGATGACAGCAGAATGAGGGCTGGGGGTGTTGGTGCCGATATGAGCCAGTCAGCGGTTGCTGTGCGGGATTTGGGTTTTTGCTGGCCGTCGGGCGATCGAGTGTTGCAAGGTTGCTCTCTGGATGTACCGAAGGGCGAGTTTTGGATGCTTTTGGGCACTAACGGCAGCGGCAAGTCTACGCTGTTGAGGCTGATGGCTGGGCTGCTGCACCCCCAGTCGGGGGAAATTGACCTCGGCGGGCGGGTGGGTTTTGTGTTCCAAAACCCGGATCACCAATTGGTGATGCCGACGGTGGGTGCGGATGTGGCTTTTGGTTTGGTGGAGGAAAAGCTTTCTAACGTTCAGGTGCGGGAGAGGGTGGCGGAGGCTTTGGAGGCTGTGAATTTGCTGGATTTGCAGCGGCGGCCGATTTATGCTTTGAGTGGCGGTCAGAAGCAGCGAATTGCCCTGGCTGGGGCGATCGCCCGTCACTGCGAAATTCTGCTGTTGGATGAACCGACGGCTTTGTTAGATCCTGATTCTCAGTTGGATTTGGTGGCGGCGGTGCAGCGGTTGGTGAAAAATCGCGGGATTACGGCTTTGTGGGTGACTCACCGTTTGGATGAGTTGAATTATTGTGATGGGGCTTTTTTGTTGGAAAAGGGTCAAGTTGTCGATCGGGGAGATCCGGCGCGTTTGAAGCAGCGGTTGATGCAAAGCCAAGATGTTTAGCTGTTAAGCAATGCTTGAGAATTAAGTCATTCGGCGATTGAAATCGCTTCTACAAAAACGAAGTCTGCCTCCGCAGACTAAGAGAAGGGCTGCACGCCAAATTAATCTCGCAATCCTCGATCGCGCAACCAAGCATCTGCCCAAATTGTATCGGCTTCTGACAGCGGTGGTATGACTTCCCAGTTGCGATAATCTATCTTCAGGTCGTAACTTGCTATGTCGTAAATTTGAGTGAATAATTCCTGCAAATTGATTATAGGTTCGGTATCGCCCGATCGCAGTGGCAAAGGAAAGGCAGGCAGCGGGTTCTGCACGTTAAAAGCGTACAAATCTGCTCTGGGACGGCGATTTCCCCGACACACCAAAACGCTATAGTGGCTTTCAATGTCATTGCCAATTACTGGCATTTTTTGACCGCGCCGCAATAAATCTATTTCAATTAAATGAGTGCGACTGGATAAAATTTCTTCTCGCTTTTCTTCGTACATTTGTCGTCCTTTTCCTGTGCGCTTATTGCTAGGTGAGAGGATTTCAATCAGGGTGATTAATTCTTGGTTTCCTCTTTCTCTAATTTCTAAATAGCCTTCCCGAACCTGGTAGGGCATGGGAATATTTACTGTCAATGGTTGTGTTGGTGGCGCTGCAACGGCTACGTTTGATGTGATTAATTCGGTTGTGGTTCTTGGCTGAATTACGTTTACATCAGGAATGCCAATTGATAAATTGTCGTCAGAGGTTTCATACATTCTCACTTCTACAGACACTAAATACTTAGGACGTAGCTGCGGAGATAATAATCTGGCAATTTCAATAATTAGCCAGTGGTGTAGGGCAGGCCAGAGTTCGGGATGCTCTAAATATGGGTCCATACCAGGAAAGGGAGATGGCATTGATTTGACTCCTTGACTTAAGTCTATTTACAGTTTAGCAATGTTGTTTTGCGAAAATTAGGGGCGATCGCACTTCCGGTAAAATAGAATAATTGCTATTTGTGGAAGCGCGATTCCCTACGGGATAGCTCCGCTTCACGCACTTTTCAACAATTAAACTTCGATCAGCAATTGTGTTTGAATTGGAACGCTGTTTTCATCCAACACAGACACCGCATTTACGAACACAATTGTATGCGGGACTGCCGGCATTAAGCGGCGCAGCGCGTTGAAGTAAGATTCGCCATCGGGGCGGCGGCTGAAACGGGCGACTGTTAACCGCTGACAGTTGGGGAGGTGGCGAATTAGATGCCAAGGTTGAAGTCGATCGCGATATGTCGATTGTTTTGGTATCATAGGAAAATCCTTCCCACTTTTGTGGGTGGTGAATGAAAGGCGATCGCTCTAGATTTCTCAGGTCCGAGGGCGATCGCTAATTTTATAATATTACTCTTATGATACGTTCGTATCGGCTGTCAAGTGCAAGATGGGTCTAATTCGGTTGCGGGTTCGAGAACTAGCTGAGGAAAAGGGTTGGACGCTTAAAGAAGTTTCTGAGCGATCGGGCATTCCTTACAGTACGGTTAGAAGCTATGCCCATTCTCCCAAGCTGGCAACGGTAGATTACACAGCTTTAAACAAAATGGCTCGCGTGTTTGATATTGCGATCGAAGATTTAGTGGAGATTTTGGAAGAGTAGGCTGATTTTTTGCTGGGAATATGGGACGAATTAGGCTGCGAGTTCGAGAATTTGCTCAAGAAAAGGGCTGGAATCTAACAGAAGTCTCCAAAAGAACAGGTATCCCATATACCACGATCATTACCTATGCCAATTCTCCTGGCATGGCTACCGTTGACTACACAGCTTTGGACAAGATGGCTCGTGCGTTCGATATTGCGATCGAAGATTTAGTTGAGATTTTGGAATAATAAACTGATTTGTCAGCAGGAAGATGGGGTTAATTAGGTTGCGAGTTCGAGAACTAGCTGAGGAAAAGGGTTGGACGCTCAAAGAAGTCTCTGACAGAACGGGAATTCCCTACAGCACGGTTAAAAAATACGCCCAAGCTCCCAAAATGGCAACGGTGGACTATACGGCTTTGCAGAAACTTGCTGCTGTCTTCGATTTGATGGTGGAAGATTTGGTTGAGGTTTTGGAACGGTAAACTGATTTGTGATTTAGTTTTTGCACTTCTTGCAACAGTCCGTCGGGGGTTGAAACCCCCGCCTCAAAGCTCAAGTCGTCTAAAGACGACTGAAAAGGCGATCGAGTTCCGCTTCCATCGTTTTTTTTAAATTTTTAATCAATCCTTTCTTCAGTCCACTTAAGTGCTGTAGTTTAGACTAAAGAATGAGCGCAGCTAAAAGTAGCCACCTTTGAATCTCAGGCAAGCTGTTGCTCAAAAACT
>NZ_JAUBPW010000079.1:0-9705 GCF_036700965.1 Microcoleus sp. Pol8_D6
GTTTTTGAGCAACAGCTTGCCTGAGATTCAAAGGTGGCTACTTTTAGCTGCGCTCATTCTTTAGTCTAAACTACAGTCATCTACTTAGTTAGGAATAGGTGGTTCCCAAAATTGTGCGTGGGAGATCAACATATAATACTTCAAATGACTAATCACAATTTAGTAAAAAAGTCAATACCGTTTCATCAATTCCCTTTAGTTTCAAAGGCTTATATTTAACAATGCGATTTTCCTCAACATAATCTGCCACCGCCGCCGAAATCAGCACCGTGTTTGGTTCCGTCACCTCTTGCAAGCGGGCGGCAATATTCACGCTCGGCCCGATCGCAGTATAATCCGATCGATCAGGGCCGCCAAACATCCCCACCACCGCAGTACCCTGGTGAATTCCGCAGCGAAACCGCACCGGAGGCACGCCATTTTCCCCAACAATTCCCTGCTCCAACCACCCCTTGTTAAGCTCCTTCAGAGCTTGCAGCATTTGGCCAGCAGCAGCCACAGCGCGGCGTACTTGCTCATTAGGGGTTAGTTCCTCCGGCGCCCCAAAGAAAGCCATTACCGCATCTCCAACAAACTTGTCCACCGTACCGCCACTGTCAAAAATAGCCTTAGTCATTGCCGCCAAATATTCATTCAACAGCTCAGCTACCCGGCGCGAGCGCAGCGTATTGGCCATTTGAGTAAAACCGACAATATCGCTAAACAAAATAGTAATCAATCGCGGTTCTGGGCGCAAATCCAAGGCCAAATCTCCAGCCGCTGCGGCTTTCACCATTGCCGGCGGCAAAAACCGGCGCAGCACCGACTCAGTTAAATAACTGTTCAACTGCTGCACTCGGCGCTCGTTTTGTTTGAGGGCGATCAAATTCCGCACTTCCGCCAACAATTCTCTATCATTAAAAGGCTTTGACAAATAAGCATCCGCACCCCTTTCTACTCCTTCAATTCGAGTATCTTCGTCGGCTTTAGCAGTCAGCAAAATTGCCGGAGTTCCCTGTAATTCCTCATCCTCTCGAATCATCTTAATCAAATCCAAGCCCGAAATCAAAGGCATCATCAAATCAGTTATAATTAAATTAGGGCGACGTTTTTTAGCCACGGCAAATCCTTCTTCTCCGTTGCGGGCGAGCAAAACTGCAAAGCCGGAATCTCGCAGAATTGCCGACACATAAAAGCGCAAATCAGGATTGTCGTCAACCACCAAAACCGTTCCCACTGCTATTTCTGATTTGATCGGTTGGAGCGCATCAAAGTTATGATTTTCTGCCTCATTTTCCGATAAATCCGCTTCCACATCAGCCAGTTCCACCGCTGCTTTGGATGAGTGAAACTCCGCAGGTATTTCTAGTACCTGTTCCGGGGGCAAGTGAGTCGAACCGAAGTGCAGCCAAACGGTAAAAGTAGTACCTTCGCCGTAAACTGATTCAACTGAAATTTGACCGCCGTGGAGTTCGACTAATTCTTTGACAAGTGCCAAACCTAAGCCGCTGCCTTCGTAGGAACGGCTAGCTGAGCCTTCGGCTTGGTGAAACCGCTCGAATAAATAGGGAATTTGTTCGGTGCGAATGCCGATACCCGTGTCTTTTACTTGCAACAAACAGTGAGCGCCGGCAGATTCAACTTTCAGGGTGATAGTTCCGCCTTCTGGGGTGAATTTAACAGCATTTGATAGCAGGTTGTAAATAACTTTGTCAAATCTTTCCAAGTCCAAATAAAGTAAAGGACATTCTTGCAGTTGGGTAATTAAGTGCAGTCCTTTTTTCTCGCAGTAGGCGCGGAACGACTCTGCGGTAGAGTAACAGAAACCGACCAAATCGCAGGGGCGAAAACTCGGCTGCATCCGTCCGGCATCGAGCCGCTGCAAGTCCAGCAGTTGATTTACCAAGCGCAGGAGGCGACGGGAATTACGCAAAGCGATTACGGCTTGTTCGTAGGGTAAGTCTTCTTTGCGTCTACAAGCTGATTCCAGAGGGCCGATAGTTAGAGTTAAAGGGGTGCGGAACTCGTGGGAGATATTTTGGAAAAATTCGGTTTTGAGCCGATCGGCTTCCAAAAGCCTTTCTGCCTGCTGTCTGGTAGTCTGGTAGAGGCGCGACTGCTGCACGGCTAGAGCAGCTTGAGTTGCGACTATTTGAGCCAGGTCAATGTCTGAGATGTTCCAGCGGCGGATGGTGTGATTTTGGCGCAGGGAAATGCTGCCGATGATTTTGCCTTCTGAGAGTAAGGGAACGACTAACAGGGCGCGGGCTGGCGATCGAACTTGCAGTTCTGTAACATTTAACTCGGGGTGTTCGTCGAGATCTTTGATCGCCACCGGCTCTTTTGATACCATAACTTGCAACAACAGCGGATTGCCTCGAATCGGCACCAAAGACTGTGGCAAAGAAGGATGGGCAAAAACCCAGGCGCGAGTGTTCTCAGCAGCATCGCCAGAAGCCGTCTCGTAGCCCAGAGAGTTCACAACTACTTCTGGATTGTCAATAAAACCCTGTTCTACAGCCACGGTATCCCTATCTGTGTCGTATAGCCCCACGCATTGAACGTATTCATCATCTTCAGTCCACAGAGATAGGGCGCAGCCGTCAACTTGCAAAGCTTGGCCGAGTTGTTGAGTAATAGCTGCAAAAATATTTTGGGGATCGAGACTCGATCGAATTGCCGTAGTAATAGTATTGACTAGGGCCTCGCGCTTGGCCAGCGCCCGCACCTGTTCGTAAGCCCGGGCTTGAGAAAGCGCCAAAGCCGCTTGGTCTGCCACCGTAATTACCAACTGTACCTCGTGGTCTTGCCACTGGCGCGGTTCCTCAAACTGGTGCAGCGCCAAGACTGCCATCAGTTCGATTTTGTAAAACAGCGGTACAATCAAGCTCGATCGAATATTCGCAGCTTCGTAAGCCTGTTGTCGTTGCTGATTATCCCAGTTTAAAACTCGATCATCAGTTTGGGCATCTTGAATCACCTCCACATCCAGAGTTTCCCAAACCAAATCCGGCAGCAAATCGGGCGAGAGTTCGGCAGCAGAAGCATCACCGGGCATTGCTTCCTCATCGCCCCGCAACCCTTTAGTTTCTGCCTTTTGGTAAACGAACCACTCATCGGCCACCCGGCCGTCTTGGAACGGCCGCAGCAGACAGCAACTCACCTCAAACATCTGCCCGACAGTTTCCACAATTCTTTGCAGCATTTGCTGGTAATTGGGAGCCGATCGGATAGTATTGGTAACGGCATAAAGCAGCGATTCTTGGCTCAAAGCACGGCGCAGTTCATTGGTGCGAGTTTTCAGAAGATTGTGAGTCTCAACAGCTTGACTGACAAGATTGATCAGCTCTTGAGCATCCCAAGGCTTGGTAACGTATTTAAATACTTTGCCAGCGTTAATAGCTTCAACTAAATCTTCAACATCCGTATAGCCAGTTAAAATAATTCGGATCACGTCGGGGTACTGAGCCGCCGTCAGGCTGAGAAACTCCGTACCGCTCATTTTTGGCATTCGCTGGTCGGAGATAATCACCGCAACTTCTCCCTCTTTTGCCAAAATTTCGAGCGCAGCGGGGCCTGATTCGGCTCTGAGCACTTTGTAGTCTCGATGAAAGGTGCGGTAAAGCAAGTCGAGGTTATCCGGTTCGTCATCGACGATCAGAATTTTTAGCTTAGGATTTTCTTGGGAATTCATGCACCGTTCTCCTGTGCCCCGGGGCTGTTCGATTTAATAAGTCTGATCAAAGGAAGAATTCGCCGATTTAAATTGCTGAAGTCATAGCATTTTCGATTTTCGATTTTCGATTGCGAATGACTGATGACATAAGGGTTGGGATTTTGCCTAGAGTGCTATTATTTTGGGAAAAATATATCACAATAATTCGTCGATATGAAGTTGTTGTGAGTGTGCGAGGCAAGCATCAACCTTGATTTTTGATGTCTGGGTTTTCAATTCGGAATTCTTCTGAGCCACAGTTATCTGTCGTGCACCCCAATTTTATTATTTAATGATATTCACATAAACTCCTCTCCCGATAATTTTCCTTCACCCCTTACCTTTATGCAGCCGGAGAGCAAACACAAATCTAGCTATTTTAACTGCCGTCTGGATTTCTCAGAATACATAGGAATAACCGTCCTGATTGTGAGTTGATTTGCCAAATTTATTTTTGCTCCTGGCTCCTGGGACTACTTTATTTGGTATGTGAAAGCTGCCCGCAGCAAGATAGAATAGACAACCAACATCTTCGCCTGTGTTTTTTCCCACAAGTAATAGCAACTTTAACAGTCAGCCAAGGATACCGACCACAATCCGGCGCCGAGCTCCTGACTGATATTCGGGGGTGGCTGACAGACCACAGAGGTGTCTGTGGGAGTGACGCAATTGCTGTACCATTTTAGTTAGACTTGCACTTTTTTCCCCGATCTCGGCATTTTTTGTGCGTCCTGCAGACCAACGCCCAAGCCAATTACTGCGGCGAAACACCGCAAGATCGAGCATCCATCTGTTAATCTTAGCTAGGGATGTACTCTGTGGAAACCGATCAGTCGATTTTAGATTTTAGGTTTTAGATTTTAGATTTACTCCACAGATGAATCGGGGAGCTTGAACTAGGGTCTAAAATTTTGAGCAGTCCCCGACGAGTGTCGGTGGCTTGTATCGGTTTTTGGTCAGGGTCAATCAGCTCGATCGAGGTTTTTAAGGTCTCATCGCGCGCAGCAGAGTATCGAACCGACGGGGAAAACCCCTGCTGACTGTTTCCAGGCATCCAAATTTAAATTGGAAGTTGGGAAAGTACCCCCTAGCTCAACAGGTAAGGCCGGTTCCATGGCGGACGGGCGATGAATAGCCCAGAACTGCTGAAAACTAGGGTACCAAGCTGGGGGGGGCGGCGGCGAACATCCGACGCGCGATCGTACCCGGTGTTACTATGGTCAGTCGTGGAGTTTTTCTACTACCGCTGGACGGATAAATTATATTCGATCGGGTATTTCCGTAAGCAGAGATCGGTAGGATTCCGGGAACCTGACGTTAAAACCTTTGTGATTGTTTTTAATACCTTGCCCGCTAAGCTGTCGCGCATTTAATTTGTAAGCTACTGTTTACTTAAACTCTTCTGATGCCGGCCGAAAGCCAGGGATCAAGCTTGAATTTAAAGGCAAAATAGCTTATCCACAAATCTAGTATTAGGGGATGAGTTTTATTTTTTCATAACTAGAGTATTAAATGCTAAAAATTTTCCATTTACCTCAAATGGTACTTAAAGTCAAGCACCAAAAAATATAATTTAATCTGGCTAATAAACTATGCCTATAAGTTACGTTATAAGATCAGTATAACATCAGTGAATTTTCTAAGAGGGTAGCTTAGAAACCCGCGTAAAAAAAATTAATATAGTGGCCTGGCATTGTGAATCCTTCATTTTTTTCCTCACCATCTCACCAACAACAAACTCCCGGACTTTCTGGTTTTTCGATCCGGGTCGCTGTGCCCAACGACTTAACGCAGCTAGCTGATATTTTAGCCATGAGCTTTCACTCCCGCGAGGGGTTGGTAGAATGGGTGTATCCAGTGTTGCGTTTGGGCATTTACGAAGATTTAAAAAATCGACTGCGTTCTAAGGCAGAACATTACATTTGTCTGGTTGCTGAGCTAGTCTCGCGCGAGGAGGGAACACAGAATTATCGATCGCACCGAGCTCAGCGTATGGCAGGAACAGTAGAAATGGCTTTGCGTTCTCGCTTTCCTTGGCAAATCCCTAGTTCTGACTATCCTTATTTGTCGAATTTAGCCGTTCACCCGGATTACCGGCGGCAGGGAGTTGCTCAACAATTGCTCAGCAACTGCGAGGAGACCGCCAAAGAATGGGGATTTTCTGAGATTTACCTCCACGTTCTGGAAAATAATCACCCGGCGCGACAGTTGTACTATCAGGCCGGCTATCGCTTGCAACAGGTGGATTGGAATTGGACTGGTTGGCTGTTCGGCCAGCCGCGCCGCCTGTTTTTACGCAAGCAGATTTCGCTATCCTAAGCTAAGTATTTGAATTGATCATGGGGAATTGGGGCTTCGCCAAGAAAAAGGAAAAAATAGCTATCAGTGTATCTTTTACTTCCGAATTGTGAATCAATGGAATGGGAATGGGGAATTAGTGATAAATTTTAGTTTGCTCTTAAGCCTGATCGCACAACACACTACAATTAGTTGGTAGTAAACACTTGAGCTACCAAGCCTTGTGTACCTTGGAACGCCTGAAAAACCCCATACAAAGTTATATCAACTCCCGTATCCTCGTCAGACGTAAAAACCCGTCAAAAATCACGGAAGTTGCAACAGTAATTAATATAATTAATCTGTGTTTATCTGCCTGTATCTGCGGTTTAAAAAAGATAATTCCTTAACCGTAGATGACAAGGAATTGACGCTAATTCAAGCAAATCAAGATAAGAGATTAATGAATAATCCCGCTGCTAAAAAAATTGATATTATACCAAGTCCGGCTTGAATACACCTTTATTTGTTAGCATTTTAGAGAGGGACAAAAGGCAACTGTAAGAGCGATGTCAAGGGCCGAGTGCAACAAAGTTTCTAACCCGGATTGAGTAGGGTGAGGAACGCCACAGCAGATCAGAACTTCTGTGGCCTTTTGTTCGCCGGAACAGGAGACTTTCGCCGCCAATTCTAGAGTTCAGAGAGATTTGGTAGGAAATCCGAGGAGCCGATCGCCCCGTTAACCCCAACCAGATTCGCTAAAACCCGATCGGTTCCTGCTACTCGCAGCAACGTACCGTTCGGAGTGGCGCTAAATTGCAACTGCTGGAAACTCAGCCCGTCGGTCAAAACAAACTTATCGACGCCTACCTCGAAGTTAATGACAGTATCAGTGCCGCCCTCACCATTCAACACAAATTGATCGCTCCCAATACCTCCAATTAAAGTATCTTCGCCCAAGTCGCCAAACAGCCAGTCATCTCCAGCGCCCCCATTGAGAAGGTCGTTATCTTTACCACCAATCAAGGTATCGCTGCCAGCATCTCCGTTAATAGTATCTTGGCCTTCGTTGCCGTAAAGCAAGTCATCGCCCTCACCACCGTTGATGCAGTCTTGCTGGTCGTTTGCGGCCACCGAGACACCCCGGTTATCAGCACGATCGCCATAGATGGTATCGTTGCCCTCGTCACCGCAGATCTCATCGCTGCCGTCACCGCCGTAAATCAAGTCGTCGCCCTGATCTCCGTGTATGAGATCGTTAGCTTTGCCGCCGTAAATCAAGTCGTTGTCTTGACCGCCAATGATGGTATCGTCACCCTCATCGCCGAACAGCACATCAGCACCGATGCCACCAAAGAGCAAGTCCTGGCCGCCAACATCTTGAACTCGACTTCGAGCACCGCCGTACATGGTGTCGTCGCCGCTGTCGCCGACAAGGGTATCAGAGCCAAGTTCGCCCCAAATCAGGTCATGATCTTTGCCACCCCAAACACAATCATTGCCTTTACCTGCTTGCACGGTATCATTACCGTGGCCGCCGCCGATGATGTCGTTGCCACTGCCACCAAAGAGCAAGTCTTGTTCCCCGATATCCCCGATGGACTGGGAACTGCCACTGTCGCCGAGCAGAGTATCGGCTCCTTGGCCGCCGTAGAGGGTATCAGAGCCTAATTGACCGTAGATGATGTCATTGCCTTTACCTCCGTAAGCGCGATCGTTATCTTTGCCTGCAACCAGCGTATCGTTGTCTTGTTGGCCGTGGAGGAAGTCGTTACCGAAGCCTCCGTACAGCAAGTCGCGTCCCTGGGAGTCGCTGGCCCTTTGGTCGCGGATGCCCCCAAACAAGCTGTCGGAGCCGATGCCACCAAACAACGTATCGGAGCCGAGTTCGCCCCAAATCAGGTCATTTTCTTTACCTCCAAGGGCAATATCGTCACCTTTGCCGGCATGGATGGTATCGTCGCCCTCGTTGCCATTAATGAGGTCTCCAGCCTCGCCTCCGAAAATCAAATCGCGAGCATCGTCAGGGCTCTGGGAGTTGTTCTGCCCGGTGTCTCCGAGAATCGTATCCGCACCTCGATCTCCAAACAGGGTGTCAGATCCTAAGTCGCCGGTAATCCAGTCGTTCTGTTTGCCTGCAAATACGATATCGTTGCCCTCGTCTCCGTAAACAATATCGGTGTCAATGCCCCCAAAAATCGTGTCATTGTCTTCGTTTCCGTAAATTTCGTCCGCGCCGTCTTCACCTAAAAGCAGATCGTTGCCTTCAAAACCGACGATTTTTTGGTTGCCTTTGGTGTCTACGATCAAGTCATCGCCGTCGGTTCCTTTGGTGGTTTGTCCCTCTGAAAATTGTGAAATCGGCCGGACAAAGCCAACAGCAGGTGGTTGCTGCGGGGGCGCAAAGTTAATTCCCGCTTTTTCAATAATGGGCGAACATTGACAGTCGGTATCTGTTTCGGCGATCGGATTTGAGATGATCGGCGATGCCGGCGTTGGTGTAGGTGTAGGTATGAGTGGGGGAACAGTTCCAACTGGCCTCAAGATAGCAGCAACAGTAGCGCTAGCGGGGCTGACTTTGCCGAGGTTGTCGGTGGCGGTGTAGCTGAAAGTTGCTCCGTTAAAGTCAACTGTGGCTACGAAAAATAGTTGTCCTATTTGTGCCGGAGTCAAAACTTGACCGACTGTCACGGGTATGTCGCCGTTGACTGAATCTGATAGGAACAGGACTCCTTGGTTGGCTGGGGGGACTCTGGTGATGGTGTAAGAGACGATCGACCCATCGGGGTCACTTCCTCCCAATCCCAACACCTGCACGAGGCCGTTAGTCGGAACCGTGAAGTTAACATTGTTAATCGATGGCGGTTGGTTGGAAGTCGGGGAGATAGCGGCAACTGTAGCAGTGGCGGGGCTGGTAGCGCCGCTGTTATCTGTGGCGCTGTAGCTGAAATTGGCACCGGTAAAGTCGCCGGTGGATTGGAAAAATAGTTGTCCTATTTGTTCCGGTGTCAAAACTTGACCTGGTGTCACGGCTACTCCGCCGTTGGCTGGATCTCCTAAAAACAGGATTCCTTGGGCCGCTGGCGGCAGGGTGTTGATGGTGTAAGAGGCGATCGACCCATCGGGGTCACTTCCTCCCAATCCCGGCACCCGCGCGCTGCTGTTGGGGTCTACCGTGAAATTAGCATTGTTGGTTACTGGCGGTAAGTTTAGGGGATTTGGTGTGGGAGTTGCTCCTGTGGAACCGAGAGTAGCGGTAGCCAGGGGACTGGTAGCGCCGTTGTTATCTGTGGCGCTGTAGCTGAAAGTTGCTCCGGTAAAGTCGCCGGTGGATTGGAAAAATAGTTGTCCTATTTGTTCCGGTGTCAGGACTTGACCTGGTGTCACTGGTACGCCACCGTTGGCTGGATCTCCTAAAAACAGGATTCCTTGGGCCGCTGGGGGCAGGGTGTTGATGGTGTAAGAGGCGATCGACCCTTCCGGGTCACTTTTTCCCAATCCCGGAATTTGCGCGGTGCTGTTGGGCTCTAGGGTGAGGTTAGTATTGTTGGCTGCTGGCGGTTCGTTGGGAGTCGGTGTGGGAGTTGGTGTTGGTGCTGGAATCGGTATTGGTAATGGTGTGGGAGTGGGTGTTGGTACTGGTGCTGGAGTCGGCGGGGGTGTCGTTCCTGTTAAACCGAGATTCGCGTTAGCTGGGGGGCTAACTGCGCCGCTGTTATCTGTGGCGCTGTAGG